>CABGHH010000060.1 GCA_902158745.1 Candidatus Methanolliviera sp. GoM_asphalt | reverse complement strand
AAAAGATTCAGATCGAAAACGTTTTATATAATCAATTTTATTCCAATATATAAGACTCTAAAAACACGGAGGAGGGGGGTCTGGAGGCAAAAAATGAGGATAAAGAGTGAAAGAAGTGAAGAAATAAGAGAGGGAGACGTGCTTATCCGCAGGGCACGGATATATAAGAACCAAAGCTCGGCAGAGATCCACATTCCACCGCAATATGCGGGGAAATACTGTAAAGTGGTCGTTCTGGAAGGAGTGTAGATGGCGAAAGGTGGAGCGGATAAGCAAAGAGAATTGAGATTGTAAAAAACTGCCCCGTTGGGACGCGGGGCAGGCGGCACAAATGAAACCTACAAAAAATAAAAACGCGGGCAAGATAAATAAACATTTTGGTGAAAACGAAGGGGTGGGGAATGCAAAGGCAAAGGAATGGGTTTCTCTCTATACCAAAGCAGGGTTTTCAGTTATTCCTATCAAGCATGGCGGAAAGACGCCATTAGTAAAGGAATGGAACGAGAAGACAAATAAAACCTTTGATATTCCTGAAGGTGCAAATGTCGGGCTTGTTCTCAGTGGCGGTCTGGCAGGTCTCGACATTGACACAGACGATCCGTTGATCTGGAACATCCTTTATAATAAAGCACCCCAATTGCTTGGAGAAAAGACTTGGGTCTCAATAACGCCGTCAGGCGGATACCATATCTATTATCGCATACCGCCAGAGATCAAAGATGAGCCGATCTTCGCGAAAGATAAGGATGGGAAGCGGATTGTTGAGTTCTATACTCATGATCGGTTCTTTGTCGAAGAGCCTTCATCCACCAATAAGAGCAGATGGCAGTGGATCCGTCCTATCGAAGAGGCGGAGATAGCAAGGCATGATCAAAAACAGTATGAAGTCTTGAGGGATTATCTTCTCTTCTGTCAGAAATATCTTTCACTCATTCAGACGATTGTCCCGAGCTGGGTTGAAGGCGTCCGTCATGACGGCGGTCGGGTTCTTGCAGGAGCATTGCGAAAGGCGGAGATCTCCAAGAAAGATGCCAGAGCTATAACCAAAAGGATATGCGAGATAACAGGCGACAGCGAGGTTGCGGATCGTTTAAGGGCGGTTGATGACACATTCTCTCGGAAGAAGCCATTAAAAGAGATTAAAGGGATAAGCGGAATTAAGGAGGCGTTCGGCGAAGATGCGGAGAGAGATCTCTCAAGAATATTAGGATTTCGGGAGAAAGGAAAGGAGAAGAAAGAAGAGGTGTTATTCCTCCCATACTTCGAGGACGAGGGACGGCTCTATTTGGACGTTCAGACGTCGGACGGGTATAAATTTGCCTATCTTAATGATGGTAAGGTGAAGTTCATCGATGATCTACAACCAGATAAACCAGATAAACCAGATCTATTAACACGCAGACCTAAAAAAAACATAAAACCGAAAGAACTCCCGATCGGAAGGGACGGCCCATGCCCTATTGTGAAGCTTCCAACCGAGGAGATTAAAGATTTAGCGATACCTACGGCAGAGGCACTTTTTAAAGAAATTACGGCACACCTACGGCAATATATAGATGCACCAGAAAAGGATATCGAACTGTTTGGATATTACGCTCTCTTTACGTGGTTCTATCGGAAGGTGAGCGTTGTCCCCTATTTCCGCCTGTTAGCAGACACCGGCAAGGGGAAATCGAGGATTAAAAAGGTCGTCGGTGATCTTTGCTTCTATCCTACGTATGCAGGGGGTTCTTCGAGTTATTCGGGGATGTTCAGATATAACGAACAATGGCATGGCACCCTCATAATCGATGAGGCGGATATACGGGGCGGAGAAGAAAATAAGTTCGTAAAATATCTAAATCTCGGCTTTGAGAGTGGACAGCCGTTCATACTCACCAACAAGCAAGACCCTACGCGTCAGGAATTCTTCGATCCATTCTCACCCAAGATCATCGCTATGCGAAAGCCTTTCAATGATAATGCGACAGAGGGGCGTTGTCTATCGGTATCCCCGCACGAACGCACGAACAAGGGTATTCCGATAATGCTTCCGCCTGAATATGAGGAGACGGCAGAGAGGTTGAGGAATAAGATCGCACTCTTCACGATGGTAAACTGGCCAAAGGTGGACGGATCAAAGATGATCTCCTATGACAATCTCGGTATAGAGCCACGTCTGCAACAATTAGCAATGCCGCTCTCGATTGTCTTTCAGGTGTGGGAAGAAGGGAAAGAGAGGTTTCGAGAGTATTTAAAATACAGACAGGAGGAGATAAAAAAGATACGATCGCAGTCGTGGGAGGGGGCGATTTTTAACCTCGCCTATGAACTGGCAACAGAACTTGATGATGAGACGGGGAAAAAACCCAAGTATGTCGGATCTCGTATGATAGCGAAGAAGATGGGGACAACGTCAAAGGCGGTGGGCGACGCCTTACGATCCATAGGTTTTGAAAGGGAGAGTAAATATATCATAATCGATGAGAAGCAACGCCATCGTCAATCGTGGGTCGTAAATAGCCGTCAAGCGTGGGAAGAAATCATATCGCGGTATTACTACAACCCCGAGGATGATGGATCGATTGATGTCCCAGATGCTTTGAGAGGGTCAAAATTCATTAAGCATACACCCGATCATCCGTTCCAGATATGATGCCCACGATTTTTATAATAAGAACTATATATTAATGGACAATTTCCAACAAAAATATATTGGGCGTGTTAATAGATCTGGTTTATCTGGTTTATCTGGTTATTAGGTTAACCTAAATCTGGTATGGAAATTTTCCGAAGGAAGTACAGAAGTGCCATATCACCCGTATCATCTATATCGGTCATCACGAGTGAACTGCTCCAAGCTAAGCACTGGTTTTTTCGGTTCCGTGAACTTTCTCCTGAAGTTGCCAAAATAGATTGTCAAACACTGGAACACCCATCTTGCATGGGAAACCCCACCAGAAAACCAGCGAAAGCCCCGAGTGTACGTGTTATCTTTCACAAGCTCCAACCTTCAAAGCTCAAATTATTTGACACTCCGATTGATATTATTCTCTGCCATAGTTTCCAACCCTCAATCTCCAAATCCCCAGATCTCAATCCCATATCTTAAAAAATGTCCGAGAAAGCAAGCAAAGTCGGACATTTTAAAGGGTTTTGGAGCGATTTTAACGTAGATAAACTACTTTCAGAACCGTATATTTAAAAGATTGGCATAAAAACAGGCATAATTTAAGATTTTTTGCCATATTTTTAAGGAGTTTCTGAAGCCTAAATGAGAAAAGATGAGATTTTGGCGGTAAAATACTAAAAAGCGGGATATTCTAAGGATATTCTGTCAAAATTTTAGAGATAAGGGAGCAGATTTCTTTATAAATGGTATATCTCCGAGTATAAATATCTTGAATATGGCACAATTTTAAGAAAATCTGGCATTTCTATGCCAAAAAATAAATACGTAAAGAAGAAAATACGAGAAAACATGCCCAAAGAACCAAAAGATGACATTGACACCTATTTTAGCCTCAGAGAATCCGAGACCGAAGAAAGAATATATAAATCCCCCAGAGAGGAGATCGCCGCAGAATTAAGGGATGAGCTCGGACCGAAGGCGGAGGAGAAGCACAAATTACCCGCTATTTTAACGAGAGAAGAGTGCAAGAAGCTTCTAAACGCATTCAAGAAGGGGAAGAAGGCACCGAGAAACAGGTTGATCATCCGTCTTCTCTACGCGACGGGCATCAGGATCGAAGAGCTTGCTAATCTAAAATTCTGCGATATATTCTACGACAACCAGACGATCTTCATCAGAGAAGGAAAAGGAAAAAAAGATAGATACGTCTGTGCTGATCTTAAAACGTTTGAGCTATTGAAGAAATGGCAGGAAGCCGGGCAAGAAGATAAACCGTTGGAAGATTCCGTTCCCGGCATAAAGATCAGACAGATTAGAAGGATCGTTGAGAAGGCTGGAGATATAACAGGCATATCCCAAAAATACGATGCGATGAATCGGATATATTCCGCCCACTCGTTCAGGCACGCGTTCGCGACGCACCTTTTCGAGAACGGGATGTCATTGTTCGCGATAAAGAAACTGTTGGGGCATGAGTTTCTGGAGACGACCGAGATTTATATCAATTGTACGATTGAGCAGGCGAGAAAGGAGTATAAAGAAACGAATCCACTTTCGGAGAGAGATATAGAGTAACCCTTCTTCTTCACTTCCCCACACAAACCCTCAACCCCTTCAAACTTCGTGCGTATATGACCCCTCTATCTCTCTATGAACACCTGAAGTATGGCAGTGGGCAGGTGTGCAGATGTGCGGAGGTTAGTGTTTAGCGAGAGAAATTAAAGTCTCGCAAAAAAACTCAACTTCAATATCTCTCGCTGTTGGCAGATGTGCGAGGGTTATTGTCGCTCGGCAAATTACTCGGCTCATAAAAAGAAATCGCCTTCGCAATATACCTCGCTCCGTGCAATGTGCGGGATTATTCCTTTTGTTCTTTTACCCCTAATCATCTTCGTGCGGGGAGATGTCGGTGTCGACCTGTCCCCTTGAATATCTCCCCCACATCCCCACATTCCCCCTTCAGAAGTCGGAACGTGCAATCGTGCAATCGTGCAATCGTGCAGTTGCCCATCCCCAAGTCAAGCTTTCCACTTCACCGCTTCTCGTGAATTAGTGCAAAAGCCCCACCCTTGCCATGTGCCATCTGCCGCCTTCCCTTTCCCCACGTTTTACCTGTAAAGTAAAAGCCCATCTGCACTTTGAAAACGGCGGATCCGCCACATTCCCTGAAACCGTGCAAAACGGGAGATAGAGAGGGGTACGATTTCTGAAAATGTCTGTGTTCTATTAACATATACCCAGCACGCAGGGTATCTGTGTCCTACCGCTAAAATGCGATTACGGGGGCGGGTAAACGATACAAACGAACCCGCCCCCGTGTTCGAATCGTATTTTAACGATAAGACTGTAAAAGAAACAAGGAAGGGGTAGAGGAGATCACTCCTGCCATCGTCTCCCGATTAACCAATCTCGGGGTTATGATATTGGCACCTCCGAAAGGCTGTCAACATCTCACTCTTCTCGTTGCACAATTAAGATTCGTTCTCTATGAGGTCATTTTGCGAAATAAAGGATATAGATCGTTTTTCATTTGATCTCTCTTTGGATGCCGTTTTCTGAATTCATCTAATTAGGCGACAAAAATTTTTTCAAAAATCCGAGAAGCAAGATAGATGTTTTATTCTGCATAATACGGAAGTTTTAAGTCCTTATATCAATAATATTAGTTTATATTACTTTGTTTCAAATTTAGCGGGTTTAAATTAGATTAAAATTTTGCATACGTTGTATGCAAAAGCTTTATATCTCTTTTAGTATATAACCAATTTTAAGATGTCTAAAAAGAAAAAACAGAGATATTCATCCGCTATTACTTTAGAGAACGCAAAGAAGTTAGAGAAGATCGTTAAGAAGAGTGAAGATCTAAATACAAACAGATCGGAGTTAGTAAATCTGATATTGAGTATCTTCTTCAGGGTCAACGAAGATTACGTTGAGAGATTGAGAGGGCTATTGATTAGGAAGAGGAAGAAGATCTTATGAAGCACGGCGAAGATGTGTGATAAGTATGGGTGGGTAGATACGGTATTGATGGAGAGGGAAGAAGAACGAAGAATGATTTTACAAAATGGGATATTTGTAAAACGATTCGGGTGTAGTTAAAGAAACCACAAAAATAAAAACCGGGGAAATAAGAGGAAAAGAATGGTGTAAAGCTTTTCTTTTTGAAGAATAGAAAACCTAATCCTTTTTAGAAGGCGAAGGATACATCATCTTGAAAGCATCTTCGGCGGCTAATGCGATAGGTTCTGCACTCGGTTCTGGGGACAACTCGGGCTGACCGGCGCATCTTATTGTTGTCATGTCTAATACAGTTAGACCCTCTCTTATTGCCAGAGTGATCATATCGATGTATCTCACAGAGTAATCACTATCACTGATTATTTGTGCACCGATGATCTTCTTTGTACTCTTTTCAAAGATAAGCTTGACCGTATATGGTTTTCCACCTTCTATCATGACGTGCTTGCTTCTTGCTCTTTGTTTTGAAACGACAATATCGATTCCTTCATCCTTTGCAATCGCCTCGGTGATGCCAGTTGTTGCAATCGATTTATCGAAGAGCTTCGTTGCAAAGGCATTTAAGAATCTTGGGAATTCTACCGTGTACCCCAGGAGATTTTTCGCAATGATTCTTCCGCCTATAATAGCATTTGGTCTTATTTGCCCGAGTATTGGTTTTTTTGTGATCAAACTCTCGTATTCGATCAGATCCCCTGCTGCATATATATCTGGATCGGATGTTTGAAGGTATTTATTCACCATCAATCCATATTCTCCTATCTCAAGCCCAGCGTCTTCGGCAAGTCTCGTGTTAGGACGAACACCTATCGATAATATTATCATCCCCGTATCTATCTTCTCTCCTGAAGATAATTCAACGCCTTTTACTTCTTCTTCTCCATTGATCTTTCTTATCGTTTCTTTTGATCTAATGATGACTCCTTTCTCCTCAAAATGATTCTCCAGCTCTTCACTCATATCTGTATCGAGACCAACTTTCCTGCCAATATAGGATCTGACAACGATTGTGACATTTACGCCCTTCTGTGCAATCAATTCTGCCATCTCCAGTCCAACGGCTCCAGCACCGTATATAATCGCTTTTTTTACCGCCTTTTTTAGTATCCATTCCCGTATATTGACCGCGTCCCGGCTCGTTCGGATCGTAAAGACACCCTTAAGATCTATGCCCGGGATGAGTGGAACGATGGCTCTACCCCCCATGGCCAAAACAAGTTTGTCGTAAGAATAAACACCTCCATCATCAGTCTTTACGGTCTTTGCTTTTCTGTCGATTTTTGTCGCCCTTGATTGAACCAAATTCACACCAGCATTATGAAACATCCTATCATCCTTGACGGACGCTTCTACCGTTGCTTTCCCAACAGAAATATATGGAGTTGCACATCTCGTCAAAAAATTCTCTTCCTCTCTGACCAACGTTATATTCAGTGATGGATTTAGTTTCTTTGCCATCATTGTTCCCGGGCCACCCGTTCCTCCACATCCTATGACTACAAGTTTTTCCACCATAGACTCGCCCTGCGATTAAATATCTTTAATAGCTTGTGCAAATATGTTGTGATGTCGTAAAAATCATCGATACTTTTCTTTACATTCTATATCTTTTGTAAAATGTAAGGGTTGAGGGAGCTTTCTCCGTTCTTCTTTCAGAACACCTATACATCTCTTTTTAACAAAATATACTATAGAAAAAGTAAAAACATCCGAAGCTTTGAGATGACCTCTCCCATATCAAAAATTTCTTTGCGATGGTATTATTTGTTTTTATTTTGTGAAGATATCAAAACGAAAAAAGAATGAGAAGATCATAAAAACTAATAAAAACAAAATTATGCTTTAACTCTGGCTCTCTTACGTTCAAAAATCTTCGATTTTTGAAGATCTATCTCGGCGAGCAACTTCTCAACTTCTCTCGATAGTTGAGCGTTCTCCAATAAGTTCTTTCTTACGGCTTTAAATAGATCAGAACGCTTGAACCATGCTGGATTAAGAAAAATATCTTTAGCAGAACCTCTATCTGTGAGAACCAACCCGCTCTTTTCTAATTTTTTGATATTTGAGGTTATCGTCTTTTCATTGAGCCCGATTTCTTTTAATAGGTCCCGCTGAATCATATAACCATCGTGAGATTTGAGTATCTCGATTATTTTTCTTTGCGTTTTATTCATTAGCTCTTCTACTTGGATGTCTTCAAGGAAATCAGTCATACCACATAATTTTAAATTTGACAGTTCAAATATGTTTTCATAAGCGGGCATCTTCTTCATGAGGATGAGAATACCCCTACTACTATAAAACCCTACTTTTTTTTACGGTTTATAGGGGGGCATTACCAGTATGCACCCCGAAAATCTATCTTTCGAAGCACAATTTATAATGAATATTTATTATAATAGATAGGATAAGATAAAGTGAAAGAGATAAGATAAGATAAGATAAGATAAGATAAGATAAGATAAGATAAGATAAGAAGAAATAAGATAAGATAAGATAAGATAAGATAAGATAAGATAAGATAAGATAAGATAAGATAAGAAGAGATAAGAAGAGATAAGAAAAGAGAAGAAAAATAATCATCATTAAAGTATAAGATCTCTGAAGTATCTTTTTAAATTTTTAGTTCAAGATACGCAAATCGAAGATTTGCAGATACTCTCTTTTTGAGATCTGCTCATGTATTTCTTCTCTGCCATAATCTGCTCATGTATTTCTTCTCTGCCATAATTTTCGCCTTTCAATTCCCAAATCCCCAGATCTCAATCCCATATCTTAAAAAATGTCCGAGAAAGCAAGCAAAGTCGGACATTTTAAAAGGTTTTGGAGCGATTTTAACGTAGATAAACTACTTTCAGAACCGTATATTTAAAAGATTGGCATAAAAACAGGCATAATTTAAGATTTTTTGCCATATTTTTAAGAGATTTCTGAAGCTTAAATGAGAAAAGATAAGATTTTGGCGGTAAAATACTAAAAAGCGGGATATTCTAAGGGTATTCTGTCAAAA
>CABGHH010000059.1 GCA_902158745.1 Candidatus Methanolliviera sp. GoM_asphalt | reverse complement strand
TCTTTTGATCTTCAGGTGATGTTAATAAGTTTTTATGAGAGGTATAACTGATAAAAGATAGTAATACAAATATTAATAGTATTTATGGTATAATTAATATATATTATGATAATATAATATAATCTGATGAGTTGTTATGAATATAATAAGTCAACGAGACATCTAACTGATTGAGGGTGGCAAAATAAACATTTATATGGGAGATCCGCGATACGATGATAACAAAAGCTATAAAGATGACGAGGCGACGTGTGATATGATGACTGGAGCAAAGAATTTTTTTTGGAATGTTGTAGCAAAGGGTGTTCCTCTGACGGATTACAAGATTACAGAATATACCCCAATTGAGACGATAGATATTCCAGATATCGTGGCGATACATCTGCAACAGCACATAGGCGCTCCTAATGAGCCCATCGTTAAAGTTGGGGAGGAAGTTAAGGTGGGACAGAAGATAGGAGATTCTAAGAGTTTTGTCTCTGCCCCTGTTCATGCAAGCATCTCAGGCACCGTTTCAGCGATTAAAAAAGAGATCCACCCGTCTCTTGGGCGTAGAAGCACGGCTATTTTGATAAGATCAGACGGCAATGACCAATGGGTCAAGGGCGAGAAGATTAGGGATTTATCAGAGAAGACGAAAGAAGAACTTATCAAGATGATCCGAGAGGCAGGAATCGTCGGTCTTGGTGGGGCGGCATTCCCCACGTCAGTAAAACTCTCTCCCAAGGATAAAATTGATACGCTGATCATAAATGGGTGTGAATGTGAACCATACATTACCGCAGATCATCGATCGATGCTCGAGAATGGAGAGAGAATAATAAAAGGTGCAGAGATCTTTATGAATATTCTTGGCGCCGAAAGAACAATCATAGCCATAGAGGACAACAAGCCGGATGCCATAGCCAAGATGAAAGACCTGGTAGAGAAATTCGGGATGGAAAAGATGGAGGTTTCGAAGCTAAAAACCAGATATCCTCAGGGATTTGAGAAGATGCTTATAAAGACGGTGCTCAACCGTGAAGTGCCATTGAGAGTCAATGGGAGACCGGGATTACCCGCCAATGTGGGCACCATCGTTCAGAACGTAGGCACCGCAAAGGCTGCGTACGATGCGGTTTATGAGGGCAAACCCTTGGTGGAGAGGGTTTTAACCGTTACGGGCGGTGTAAAAGAGCCAAAAAATCTATTAGTCAGGGTCGGGACGAGATTTTCCTCGCTGATCGAAGCTTGTGGCGGTTTCAGAGACGAACCAGGTAAGATGATAATGGGTGGCCCTATGATGGGGCTCTGCCAAATTAACCCAAGAACGCCTACGATAAAGGGGACTAACTGCCTTCTGGTTCTTGGAAAAGAGACGGTGAAGAAAGAAGAGGAGACTCTCTGTATAAGATGCGGGAGTTGTGTTGAGGTCTGCCCGGTGAATCTGATACCAACCGATCTGGCGAGATATGCGAGAAATAGGAGGTTTGACCTCTGCGAAGAGAATTACATAGACGCCTGCATGGGCTGTGGAGCTTGTTCTTATGTCTGTCCATCGAAGATACCGTTGGCGCAGCTCATCGGCTGGGCAAAAGATGAGGTGGGGAGAAGAAAAAATGATTGCAAATCTTAGATTTGCAAACTTAAAAATCGGAGATTTTTAAATGTCTGAAGATCTCAACGAGAAAGATGAAAGATTCATTGTATCTGCAAGCCCGCATATAAGAAAAGATATTTCTGTAGAAAAGATTATGTATCTGGTGATTCTGGCGCTTATGCCTACAACGGTCGCTGGAATATATTTTTTCGGTTATCATGCCCTTTTCATCATAATTTTAAGCGTTCTTTCGGCGTTGATCACAGAATTTTTGATCCTGAAGGTGAGAAAGAAGGAATTTCGCATGGACGGCAGCGCTATTATTACAGGTCTCCTCTTGGCGCTCGTTTTGCCTCCAACGGTCCCATGGTGGGTGCCAGTCGTTGGCGCCGTCTTTGCCATCGCGATCGGGAAGCAGGTTTTCGGTGGTCTTGGGCAGAACATATTCAATCCCGCCCTCGTGGGCAGGGCGTTTTTGATGGCTTGCTGGCCGGTTCTGATGACGACATGGATAGTACCCTTTGGTGGAGCAGATGCCATCACGGCCGCCACCCCGCTAAATGCCCTAAAACTTCATCATATTACCACACCTTCTATGCAACTATTCTTAGGGAACGTCGGAGGATGTATAGGCGAGACCTCCGCGATCGCGATACTGATCGGGGCTTCCATCCTTTTGACTCTCAAAATAATAGACTGGAGAATTCCCTTGAGCTATATAGGCACGGTATTCCTTTTAATGTTCTTCGTGGGACAGGATCCGATATTTCATGTGCTTGCAGGAGGATTGATGCTCGGAGCATTCTTTATGGCAACAGATTACGTGACGGGCCCTATTACCAGATGGGGGCGGGTGATATTTGGAATAGGTGCTGGGGTCTTCGTCGTGGTCTTCAGGTTGTGGGGCGGGATGCCTGAAGGGGTGTGCTATTCGATCTTGCTGATGAACGCATTTACGCCGTTAATAGATAGATACGTCAAGCCAAGTCCGTTGGGCTGGGGAAAAAGAGAGAGAAAGATTGCAGAGGGTTCTAAATGATTGCAAAGGAGATTTTTGAATGAAGGAGAGTTGGAAGAGGGTTATCGTTCTCACCTCGATCGTGGCAATCTCCGTAGTGGTGCTCTCCTCTATCTATAATATCACAGAGCCTGAGATCGCCAAACAGAAGGAGATCAAATTTGAAGAGATGCTTCAAAGCATCTTCCCATCGGCAACGGATTACTCCGAAAAAGAAGGTATCTATGAGGTCTATTCAGATAATAAACGCGTTGGATACGCATTCATGGCGGATGGGAAGGGTTATGGTGGAGATATTGAAATTCTGGTTGGAGTCAACGAGGATAAAACGATAAAAGGTATAAAGGTCCTGAAACATACCGAGACGCCTGGATTGGGTGCAAAAATAACGGAAAGATGGTTCACCGACCAATTCGGTGGTAAATCGATAGGAGATATTAGATTAAAGGAGGAGGGAGGAAAGATAGACGCTATAACCGGTGCAACGATAAGCTCCAGCGCCGCCGTTGATACTGTCTATGGAGAATACATGGAAAAAATCAAAATGATGGAGGAAAAATGATTAAGGATTTTACGAACGGGATAGTGAAGGTGAACCCTATCTTTGTGCTCGCACTCGGTCTTTGCCCGACATTGGCTATAAGCACCTCCATAGATAACGCTATTGGTATGGGAGCAGCTGTAATCTTCGTTTTGCTCTTCTCCAATCTGATGATATCTCTGATTAGAAATGTGATCTCTAAGGAGGTGAGAATTCCCTGCTTCATCGTCATCATCGCGACATTCGTGACGATCGTCTCTTTATCTCTTCAAGCATATCTACCGTCATTGTATGAGTCACTGGGGATATATGTACCATTGATCGTGGTAAATTGTATCATCCTTGGGCGGGCAGAGGCGTTCGCCTCGAAGAATCCTGTCTCAAGGTCTGTTCTCGATGCACTTGGTATAGGGTTGGGTTTCACGCTTTCATTGATAATAATCTCGATCATCAGAGAACTTTTGGGAACTGGGGGCATTTCCGTCTTTGGATATGGTTTTACACTTCCTTTCTCACCTGCAACGTTTTTTATCATGCCGGCTGGAGCATTTTTGGTGATGGGGGTCCTTCTCGGATTGCTTAAGAGGGTGGGGGTGATAAGGTGAATGAATTGCTAGCACTATTCATCAATTATGCACTCGTCAAAAATTTTATACTTATCATGTTCCTCGGGCTCTGCCCCTTCTTCGGGGTTTCCAAAAGACTTGGAGATGCCCTAAGTATGGGCATTGCGGTAACATTCGTCATGCTTTCCTCATCCGTGATAACGTGGCTGATCACACATTTCCTCTTGATACCGTTTAAGATTCAATATATGGAGATCGTCGTCTTCATCTTGGTGATTGCTTCCTTTGTTCAGTTGATCGAGATGATCATAAGAAAGAGGAGCGTCTCACTTTATAGGGCTCTCGGTATTTATCTACCACTGATCACGACGAACTGTGCTGTCTTGGGAATAGCAGAGATCAGTTTCAGGGGGGGTTTCTCATTATTGGAAAGTGTCGCAAGTTCGTTGGGTGCAGGAGTGGGTTTCATCCTGGCTCTTGCTATAATGTCCGGAATGAGGGAGAGATTGGAAATTTCTGATGTACCTGAATCTTTCGAGGGATTACCGATCGCATTCATCACCGCTTCTCTGCTCAGCCTGTCTTTCATCGTCTTTAGGGGGATTGGGCTGTGATAGAGATAATATCTGTTACGGCCATAGGTTTGATCTTCGGGATCGTGCTAAGTGTAGCGGCGGATAAATTTAGGGTGGAAGTTGATGAAAGGCTGGAGAAGACGATCGGGATACTGCCGGGTGCGAACTGCGGGGCTTGCGGATTTATGGGGTGTTCCGCTTTTGCAGAAGCGCTCATAAAAGACCCATCGATTGCAAACAGATGTGCACAGACGTATATGGATGAAGATAAGTTGATAGAGCTCGCTGATATATTAGGTGTGGAGGCGGGTAAGAAGGAAGAGGCAGTTGTGATCTGCGACGGGGGAAAGCGTTGTGAGGACAAGTTTCAGTATTATGGGGGATATTCCTGCCAGCTTGCAAATCGCCTCTTTCAGGGAAATAAAGCGTGCGAGTATGGATGCCTGGGCTTCGGAGATTGCGTGGAGGTCTGTCCGACCAATGCAATAGAGATGAATGAAGATATGCTGCCAGAGATCGACGGAGATAGATGCACTGGATGTGGCGCATGTGCAGATGTATGCCCGAGGACTATCATAAAGATCATACCAAAAGAATCTCTGGTATATCTAACATGCAATAATTCTTTTGATTGGGAGGAACCTTTAGCAGATTTCATCTTCTCTATAAAAGATAAAGGTGAATTCTCGGCAGATTTTACTGGAACGAGGATCTATGAAGATGGCAAATGGAAGAATTTGTCTGTATGTGGAAGATGTTTGAAGTGTTTGGATGCGTGTCAGAGAGATGCACTCGTTTTTGAGATCAAGGGAAGAGGAGAATATATAACGAAGACGGTACAGGGAGAAATAAGAGTTGAAGAGGATATGTGTATTCGCTGTTCAAAGTGCGAATCCATCTGTCCTGAAGATATAATAAAAGTTAAAAAACCGCTGGATGGCAGCTTTAATATCGATCAAAAAAGGTGCATCGAGTGTGGAAATTGTATAGATCTCTGCCCATCCAAGAACCTATCTTTTACGGAGGAAGATGGGCCAATTGCTTTTTGTGATTACTGTGTATATTGTGGACTGTGTGAAGCGGCATGTCCAACTGGGGCCATAAAAGTGGAGGTGAACGCAAAAGACGCTTTGGATATAGAGAGAATCAATACGATATGCCAGAAGATCTGCAGGAAATGTAAAAGATGTATCGATGCCTGTAAGAACGAGGCAATAATCTGGGATGAAGAATCAAACCTACCGATGATACTGGCTGAAAAATGTGTCGAATGCGACGATTATGCGTGTGTGGATGCCTGTCCGATTGGGATCATACGAAAGAAAATTTAGTTTAATTTTTTTTAACCTTACGATTTTATCCCAAGCACGATCAATAATATACCAAATATTAGAAGTATGATAGGAAGGCTGAACCATCCTATCGGTATCCACCAGCTAAACCAAAAGAGATATTTGAAGAAGGCAAAAATGATGAGTAGAACGCCAATGATGACCAATATCGATGTTATCTTATTATCTTTATGATCATCGATCTCTACATCGGCATCTACCACCTCTCCTTCTACTTTTGCTTCTGAAGACTCGATCTTTGCCGGTTCTTCCGGAACTATGAGCCAAAGCAGTATATATGCGATGATGCCTGGTGCAAAACCGGTAAAGACCGTTATTATAACCCATAAAACTCGTATGATTGTCGGATCGATGTTAAAATATTCTCCAATCCCGCTACACACGCCACCGAGCTTTTTATCTGTTCTCGATCTATATAATCTCTTCATCTAATCTCCTAAAAGCCCTTTATCTTTATCGAACCCACATCCGTCTTAAGTTTGATTCTGTATCTTCCAGATCCAATAACGCCCACGATCTTATGCCCAACTATCTCTCTTGTCTCTCTCTTCATCTCCAATGGAAGATCACAGTATATGTTGCCAACATCGCTCTCCGCGTCTATCTTCACGTCGCTATCTTTCGGTATCTTAACCGTTATCGAGCCTGTGTCCGTCTTTAGATCCATATCACAGCACTTTTTCAGGTGAACATTGATGGATCCTACATCGCTCTCTGCGTCTATCTCGATTACGAGATCATTTGGAATTTTTATCTCATAATATACCTTTGCCTTTACAGGATAGATCAGATGGTGCGGCATTTTGGTAGATATGAGGATCGTATCATCATCATATCCAATATTCACCTTTATTTCGTCTATAGAACCAAAAGACACGTGTTTTTCGGCTCTTATTTTTACAACATCTCCGTCGTACCCCTCTATATCTATCTTTCCAACAGGATCCTCTATTTTTAACTTTATAATGTCGGACCTTGGCTCAAAATCTTTTTCAATCGTTTTAATGGAACCGTCAAAATAGGTGTCATCATCGGAATGAATATTACTGCCCAAAAAGCCGACAAAATTGAGAGTTATTAGCAGAATACTCATTACGATCAAAATAATACCTATACAGATGGCAAATCTTTTCATACATAGAATAATTTTCTTTATCTCTATAAAAAGTTTCCGTCATATTATTACCGACGAATAAAGCTCAAATCTATATATTTCTCTATTCTGATAGAATATTCAGATAAAACTTCCTGGTATATGTGCAAGATATAAGATGAATAAAACGAGATAAATACAGTCGTGGGATAACGTCAAACCATCTTCACGTCCCAATCTCCCAAGAATTCAAATATTTCACCTGCTCCTCCGTCAATTTTTCTATCTCTATCCCCATCGCCTCTAATTTTCTCGTTGCTACTTCACCATCGATCTCTTTTGGCACCGAATATACCAACTTCTCCAATTTTTCTTTATTCTCCACGATATATTTGACAGATAGCGCCTGATCCGCAAAACTCATGTCCATCACCTCAGAAGGATGTCCATAAGCACAGGATAGATTCACCAATCTCCCTTCGGCGAGCAGATATAATCTTCTACCATCCTCAAGTTTATACTCCATGACATTCTCTTTTGCTTCACTCACACAAACCGCCATCTCTTCCAGGTCCTCTATATCTATCTCAACGTTGAAGTGTCCCGAGTTCGCAAGGATCGCACCGTCCTTCATCTCTTCAAAGTGCTCTCTTCTCACGACAGATATATCTCCGGCGGCTGTGATGAAGAGATCGCCTATCTTTGCCGCTTCCAACATTGGCATCACTCTAAATCCGTCCATTGATGCCTCCAAAGATTTTGTGGGATCTGTCTCTACTACTATAACGTTAGATCCAAGCCCTCGTGCCCTCGATGCGATTCCTCTTCCGCACCACCCATAACCGATGATGACGACATCTTTTCCCGCGAATAGGAAGTTGGTGGCGTTCATTATTCCGTGCAATGCAGATTGCCCCGTCCCATACCTGTTGTCAAACATCATCTTCGTCTTTGCGTCGTTAACCGCTATTACCGGGAATTTTAATCTTTTTTCTCGCTCAAGTGCCCTCAATCGAACCACCCCAGTCGTCGTCTCTTCACAAGCTCCAAATATTCCATCTATGAGTTCTTCGTGTCTCGAATGCACGGTAGCGATCGTATCCGAGCCGTCGTCAAGGATCACGTTCGGTTCCATCGTTAATATCTTCTCAATACATTCATAATATTCCTTATCGTTCTCTCCACGGATAGCAAAGACCTCCACCCCCTCTTCGACGAGCGCCGCAGAAACGTCGTCCTGCGTACTCAATGGATTAGATCCTGCCAGACGTATCTTTGCCCCACCCGCCTTTAGCGCCAAGATTAAATTTGCCGTCTCTACGGTTACATGCAGACAGGCAGCGACTTTAACGTCTTTTAATGGTTTATCTCTCTCAAATTCCTTCTTTATAGATGAGAGAACGGGCATATTTCTCTCTGCCCATGCTATTCTCTTTTTCCCTTCATCTGCCAATTTTATATCTTTTATATAGTTCATCAATTTTGCCTCACTTGGTTTTTTGTATCATTACATTTATTTTTTATTGTATTCGATCTTCTTCTGTAATCCTCTATATAGCGCGTGGCCACCCTATCCCTTCCCATGAGCAAGTCAGTAGCAAGGACTGTGGGTCGAGCTTTAGCAACATTTACTATCGGGCATGTTACTCCAGAAGATATAGCGATGGGCAGGAAAGAGTTATTTATTAGGCTACCATCAGGCATGCCAAAGGATATGTTGCTGACCCCGAGCGTCAGATTTACGCCGAGCTCCTCCTTAACCCTTTGAATCGATTCAATAGTTATCAAACCGCCTCTAACATCGGTTCCAATGGTAAGGGTCAGGCAATCGATGATGACATCTTCAGCAGGAATATCTAGCAAATCGGCCCTTTCCACGATCTTTCTGGCTATTGAGGCCCTTTTTTCTGGATCATTTGAGATTCCTCCCTCATCCATGGTCAAACCGATTACAGCTGTACCGTACTCTTTGACAAGTGGTAGAACGCTCTCCAAAGATCTCTCTTCCCCCGTAACTGAATTTATAATGGGTTTTCCCTCATAGATCTCAAGTGCTGCCTTCAACGCCTGCAGATTGCTACTATCTATGGATAGAGGAAGATCAACGGCATCC
>CABGHH010000058.1 GCA_902158745.1 Candidatus Methanolliviera sp. GoM_asphalt | reverse complement strand
TTTCAAAGATCTGCATTAAAGCATCTTTCTGCGAAAAGTTTTGTAAGTTGAGCGTTATTCTGGTCATAGCTCATATACTCTTTCAGAATTATAAACATTTCTGAAGGAACTTTTCGCTTATATTATTCCTGGAGAATTTTCAATGAAATTTTCAATGTCCTCAAAAATCTTCGATTTTTGGGATCCCACGACGAAGTCGTCAGGAGAAAAAGAACAAACCATCACTAGATTTTCGGACTGTGCCGGTTATACGAGGCTTTCAAAATAAATGTAAAGTAAAGCCTAAATCAAAACGTTAGTATTGAATTTATCCGATCTCCGAAAACTTTTTTTAGTCATCATTTAAATTTTATCGGGGAATGAGAAAAAATTTCTGTCCTCTGTGCGGAAAAGAGGTCGAGTTAGAAGAGATGGTAGGTGGAATGTGCGCAGAATGCTATATTAAAAAAGAGAAAATTATAGAATCTCCAAGAGAGAGCGAGATTACGATATGCCCAAGATGTGGGTCTCTTTATGAAGGAGGATGGAAGAAGTCTAAAAGCATAGAATCTGCCGCAGTTGCCTTTATTTCATCAAAAATTTTGATATCCAACGAGATAGATAATATAGAGCTAAATTTCTCTCCTGAAAGATTGAATTCAAAGAAGATAATCGTACACGCAAACTTCAAAGGAAGGATAAAGACTGAAACGATCGAGAAAAATTTGGATATCTTGGTACGTGTAAGATATAACATCTGTGACAGGTGCAGCAGAATTTCTGGCGGGTATTACGAATCGATTGTCCAGATAAGGGCATACAATAGAAATCCAACTAAATCAGAGAGAGAGAAGATAAAAAAAATTGCAAGCGAGATCGTGAATAATGGGTATGACAGAGGAGATGAAAAGTCGTTCATCACAGATATTAAAGAATTTGAGAAGGGGTTGGATCTTTATCTTGGATCTAAAAAAATTGCAAAGCAGATATGCAAGAGTGTTAGATCGAGATACGGTGGAGATTTATTGGATTCTGCAAAGTTGGTCGGAGAAAAAGACGGAAAGAAGAACTACAGAATAACTCATTCCTTGAGACTTCCAAAATTTCTGATAGACGATATCATCTCGTATGAAGGGAACATTATACAGATAAAAAAGATTGGAAAGAAGATAACTGGAAGAGACCTCTCAACCGGTAAGACAATTATGTTGGAGGATCATAAAGATAAATTAAGGAGGATGAAAAAGGTTGGCTCTATCGAAGAATCTGCTGAAACAGACCTAATAGCGGCTACAGAAAACGAGATACAGGTACTTGATCCCGAGACAGATGAAGTCGTGACTATCCCTAAACCATATTTCATCGATGATTTTAACAAGAATAAGATAAAGGTGATCAAGACAGATTCTGGTTTGATTGCTCTTTCCGCGACCTTTAAGGAGAAAAAATAAGAAGGTGAGTGACCGACGGTAAAAGCGGTCAGGCATCAAAAGATGATTTATGCTTTTCCCGCAAGCATCATCGGCATCAGCGTTACGGGTAGTACTGAGCCCATTGAACAACACATTGTCAACGGCATGCACACCATCGAGAATACCGCCCCGATCACCGGCCCTAGTAATGCTCCAATATCGATGACGCACGCATCCTCATCTCTCCATATCTCTCTTATACTTCTCATCTCTTCACCTCCTTTTCTGATATTTGTTGAAAACAAAAGTATATAAACTTTTCTAACTTAAAAGAACTTCGAGAACAAGCTTCTCTTTACCTCACATTCTTCTCTATACTCGCAATATTTACAAAATACCTTCTCTTCTCTTTCCGGAAGACTCCCGCGATATATCTTTTTTATTTTATTTCTAACATCTAAGACGAGCCTCCTGTCGTATCTGTTTATCTCAACAAGCACCGGCTTCCCAGAGCAAAAATATTCCACGACACCCCTATTTATCGTCTTTCCCGCACATTCTTCCAGTAACATTACGTATGCAGCTAATTGTATTCTATCTTCTTTCCAAACGCCAAAATCTGGGCGTCTTCCTGTTTTAATTATGCTTGGAATATAGTTTTCGTCATTGGATATTATCTTATCCACCCTGCCGAATAGTCCCAATCTATCTGAATACAACTTTCTCTCTATCTCTTCAGGCTCCATCAACGCCCTCACCTCACCGCCGAATTTTTCTACCGCGCACCATATCCCTTCGGATATCTCTGAAAGCTCGTTCTTCACCTCTTCCTTGACTGAGGAAAAGAGAGAACGATCTATTCTTTCAAATTCTTCCCGATAGATATCTTCTATCTTACCTTCAACAGAAGAGAAGGACCTTAAAAGCAATTTATTTAGTATAGACTTATCTTCCCATTCCCTCTCGTACAACGCTTCTTCTAATGAGATCTCCCTCAAAAATGTGTGTTTAAGAAATTTATCGTTATCTTTCCATTCATTGTCCTCCCTGAAATACAGAATTCTCGGGCAGACAAGATAAGTCCTTATATCCGAGACATTTATATCCATCCTTCTCCTAAAAGGGAGAGAGATTTTATGTACTCCCCTTTTGCCTCTCTCGTCGTTCCTACGACCAAAACTTCCTTTTTGTCCCATCTCTCAAGGACGCCCTTTGCTTCGATCGTTTCCCCCTCAAAACACTGCCCCGTGTAGGTATGTGTAAAAGATACAATCGTATCTGTATCCCCTCTAACCTCATAAATTGCCGGGCTATCGAACGCATACCTTGCGTTCAAGACGGATGCTCTTACTTTTTTTACGCCGATCTTCTCCTTTTTTTTAGGAAAATTTATCTCTTCTATCTCTTTCCAGTCTCTAACGTAGAGGAGGTCAAAATACCTCTCGCCGATCATCCCTCTGTTCCCTTTTCTCTTCTCGTGAATCAAGAACTCTTCAAAAGATAGCTCGGGTCTTCTCTTCTCATAGATCTTCTTCCACGTATCTTCATCTAAATCCCTGATGATCTTTCCTCCCTTCAAATTTTTGATGATCTCTCTTGCCCTCTGCCATTCCTCCCCATAGATCACGAAATCTATATCGGATGAGTCGTTCTCAAGTTTCAAAAGGCGCGAACCCGTGATCCCCATCGCTTCTTTTAAAACTCCCGCCTCTGACAATATGCGAACGAGCTTTTTCAGATTTCTCGATCTTCTCATCGCATTTTTTAGCTCTTTTTCCGGTTTTAAGATCTCTTTTATGTCCTCTTTAGAAATCAAGAGAGCTTCTTTTGAGAGATATTCAGGCTTATTCTCTCTTATGAACTCGATGGCATCGTTAAACTCAAGTTTTCTATATCTCTTCCCATCTCTCTCCCTTTCTCCGTGCTCATCCGGGATATATCTCAACATACCATTTATATAGTCTCTATCTTCGTACCCAACGACCGCAAAGATCCATCCATCCTTATTTATGAAGAAATCCCTTATCCTAAGACGCATCTTCAACCATTGCCTCCTTAAACCATCTTGGAAAGAGCTCTCTATTTCTACGAAAAAAACTTTTAAAGTTCGAGTCGAGAATATAGAAGTGGGACCAATCATTCTCACTTCTCGTCGTCCTTCCATATGCCTGCGTGATCTTTCTTGCTACCATAATATTCATGAATGTATCACCCTCCAATTCTCTCCTCTTCTGTATCTGGGGATCTTTCAGATTTGGATAGGGAACTTTGGCCAGTATGTTTACCCTGCAGAGATCATCGTCCAGAGAGATGCCGTCTTCCATATTGACAGATAAGAAGATCTTGCACTTACCATCTTTAAACTGCCTGAGGCCCTCCTCTCTCTTTCCCTGTCTCTGTAAGATGCAGTCGTAATCTAAATATTTGGCGATATCATTGGTGATTTTATATGAATGGCAGTGTACAACGGTTCTCTCTGTTGCCAATTCCTTTATCTTCTCTGCCATCTTAGGAATCGTCTTTGCCCTGTTAGAAAGTGACATATACCCAACGTAATCCAGATAAATGGGCCTATTCTTCACAGGGAACGCGGAAGAAACCTCGATAACCTCCACATTATCTCCAAAAGATCCGAGCTCTTCTTTGAACGGTGGCGTCGCAGAGGATAAGACGAATCGATCGCCTTTACCCAAGATCATATTTAAAAACCTCTTTGCGGTTATGGGAAAGAAGGAGAGCATATCGATCTTGTTTATTCCATCTGTTTTTTTAAATTTTTTTATCCCCCACTCCTCTTTAAAGCGGTCGTAGTCATTTAGAATGAAATCTATCTTGTCGATCGAATTTTCTATCATATTCATATCTTTCAATCTCGACATGATTTTGTTGGATAGATGGCCTTTTATCTCTTCCACTAAATTCTCCCGTCGAATCTCAAGTTCGTCTCTATATTCTTGGAGGAATGGTATATAACTTCTAAAATCATCTAAAAGAGGAAATCTAAACTGATCTCTCCTGAAGGTAATACTTAAGTTGGACATTATCGTATCTTCAAGTTTGTGTGCCTCATCGACGATGATAAGATCGCGCTTCTTGAGGAATCGCGCCGTCATCAACATCGACATATTCGTCACGACGATCTGTGCATGCTCTGCCTTCCTCTTTGCCCGCTCATAGGCACAATCTTTACACGGACAGGGATCCTCGCAATCATCACAGTGTAGACGTCCTCCATTATAGGGACAGACGCCAAGCAGTTTTATGCAGTCAGCACAGGTTCTCTTCGTAATGCTACACATATAATTAGAACGTCCTTTCAGAAGAGAGACATATCCACCAAAATTTTCTTCTATTTGATCCTGAAGATTCTTCGTAGCTACAACATAATACGATTTATAATGGCGACAGAGAGTTATATTCACGGCGGACTTTCCAAAGCCAGTCGGAGCAGATAAGATGATATTTTTCCCCCCAGAGAGATTACTATGAGTTTTAATTATTACATCTTTTTGAGAGGGCCTGAATTCTTCAAATGGAAATAATTTGACGATCTCTTCTTCGCTATTTTCTATACCTGCCGGCGTAAAATCTTCACAGTTATTGCAGATCTTCGGCGAGGAAGAAGCATATCTTATGCCCGTCAATTTGCATATAAATATCTCATCACCACTCGAGCTCTTCTTTCCTGTGCTTGAAAGATATTTACACCTTCGCATTCTCATATTCTGTCCAAGGATAACTTCTCCTCCTTTCTCCATCTTATATCCACAGTTTCTACATACCAGCTTATCGTCCTTCGGCACCATCATACTTTTACACTTTGGACAAAACTTCATTTATACCCTCTCTTGCATCTCTTATCATCTTTCCATGGTCAAATGCCAACTTTGGCATCCCTCCAAGCGCGAAGAGAAAAAGTGTGAGATCCACCAACCCAGCAATGGCAATAATTAAAAAAAATTATTATCTCTGCCCATCTTTTCCGCTCCATTTTTATCCCTCATTCTATAAATTTGCACAAAATATTTAATCCCATCGGATATTCTATCAGATGTGGAAGGTCATCACATGCCAAAAACAAAGTTTTTGAGCGCGATGGAGGGTGGAATAGCTTTCTTCACGAGAATCCCAATAAAGACGGGAGAAGAGGAATTTAGTGCGTTAACGGATAATACGTTTGTATTCATTATTATAGGTGCTATTATAGGTTTATTGGTTGGTATATTCTCATCTTCAATATCATCCATAACTTTCATAAACGTTGAATTACGAGCAGTTCTAACGATCGTCTTTCTCTATCTCTTGACAGGTCTTCTTCATATAGATGGCTTAGCCGACCTATTCGATGGATTGATGGCAAACAAGATAGAGGCAATGAAAGATACGAAGGTTGGTGTAGGAGCACTTGCATCTCTCGTCATCTATCTAATCTTCCTATACATCGCGATAAAGAATCTCAAAGCAAACTTAATTTTGGCGTTCTTATTTGTGGAGATGTTGGCAAAGATATCGATGCTTAATCTGGCATTCTTTGGCAGGAGTTCTCATGCAGGTATAGCAAGACCGTTCATCGAGAAGACGTCCCGGAAAGACATTCTGATCTCTTATATCCTACTTGTCCCATTCTTCTATTTCTTCAAAGCTTTCTTCTTCTTCCCAGTTATATCGGTCCTCTTCGCCGATTTAGCCATTTTATGGGTATGCGATAGATATTTCGGCGGAATAGGAGGCGACGTTTTGGGGGCAGGAAACGAGATCGGAAGGCTGGTTGCACTGGTTGTGATAGGATGTATGCCGTTTTGATGGCTGGAGGAAGGGGAAAAAGGCTCATACTTGATTTTGAAAAGCCAATTCTCATCATAAATGGTAGAACGATGATAGAAAGGATTATAGATGAACTGAGGCGATCGGATCTCGATGGGATATATGTATGCACGACGAAGGATACGCCGCTTACCGAGAGACTCGTCTCCCGCATATATGAAGGAGAGAAAGTGAAGGTGATAAATACCGCTGGTTTGGGTTACATTGAAGATATGAGGGAATGTGCAAAGAAGGCGTCTTTGAAAGAGCCGTTCATTTATATATCTGCGGATCTGCCTCTGATCAATTCTCGGATGATAAATTATATCCTCTCATTCTATAAATCAAGAGAGGAAGATGCCCTATCGGTCTTTTTGAAGAGAGAAGTTTATGAGAGATATGATATAGGGGCCGAGATGGTTCTTCATTATGAGGGTGAGGAGATCGTTCCGGTGGGCATAAATATAATAGATGGGGGACGTATTGAAGAAGAGCAGGAAGAATATAAACTCATACTTGATATTCCAGAACTCGCATTTAATATCAATCGTATCTCGGATTATGAGCGATTAGTTAAGTTAATATATCAGAATAGAGGGAGGACAGATTCATGGGAGGAGGGTTAACTAAATCGACCGAAGGTGACTTGCACATCACAAAACGTAGGGTCTATTTCAATGTGGATGAGATAATAGTAGATGCATCCAAATGCAACGGATGCGGTATCTGTGTCTCATCGTGCCCAGACGATGCGATGTCCTTGGAAGAGCCTTTGATAAAAGATGGACACCTTGTAAAAAAGCCATTGGTGATGATAGACGAAAATAAATGTAGTTTCTGCGCTATATGCCCAAGGGCTTGCCCTTTCGATGCAATCATATACAAAAGAGATGGGAAAGTTGTAGATCCCATAGAGGATGACGATTTTCCAAATTTTTCGATGGAAGAGAAGGCATTTGAAGGAGAACTAGCGATAAACGATTGCTACGCATGTGTGGAGATATGCCCGTGTGAAGCGTTAAAGAAGAATGATGAAAGGAGATGCACCCCCGATATCGATATGGAGAAGTGCATCCTTTGCGGTGCATGTGTAAATGTCTGTCCAGAAGGTAGGCTAACGATCTACAGGGAGAGGATAAAGTATGGAGATGCACGCTCAGGAACGTGGTTTAGGGCATTTTTAAACCTTACGGATGATAAGATATATGCGAGGGAGATGCTTGAGACCTCAATAGAGACCTCAAAAAAACTACTATAGAAGCTCTTCGGCGATCTTCAATCCGATCTCGTGCATCTTAATGGCATATCTATCCCTTCCCTCTATAACCTCTAACGCGTTCGCAAACATACTACAAACCTTCACGCATTCTGGATCTCCATCACACATATCACATATCCCCACCACTCTTTCATCGGGATCCATGGAGATCGCTCCAATTGGACAGTGTATGATACACCATCCGCATCCCGTGCACGCTTCTTTATCTACTATGATGATTCCATCCTCATTCCTCGTCAAAGCCTTCGACGGGCAGTATGTGACACACGGCGCATTTTCGCATTGATTGCACATGATTGCAACGAATGTCTTATGCTCTTTATCCAGAACCTTTATCCTCGATTTTAATACAGAGAACTTCTTAGTCTTAATAAAAGAACAGGCATACATGCAGAGGCGACAGTTCGTGCACTTATCTATGTCGCAGAAGATGAATTTTTCAGTCATTTAATCCTTCCAGAAAATTCTCTAAATCTTCTTCATCGGGTCTTCCATCCTTATCCCATCCCATCTCCTCGTAGTACATATCGAGCCATCTTTCGTCTTGTTCCCTATCAGACACAAATCCTTCCGCAGGGCCATCTGGTATTGGTTCCTCATAGCACCTCTTTGGAAGAAAATCATCTTTTTTACCCAGTCCTTCGTGCACGTTCCATAACTTTTGGATCGAATTTATCCTCCTCGAAATTTCTAGCAGTTCTTCTTCATCATAACGCTCTCCGGTTAAAGGTTCCAGTATCTCGGCAATATCTCCAAAATCTTCCAAAGGATCTTGGACAAATTTGCACAGCATGAAGCAGTCCAAAATGGTGAATATATCTTGTCTCTCTATGAACTGATCGTAGGTCTCATCATCGTACTCTCCACAATTAGCCAAATCGAATAGATCGGGTACTATCATAAGATCCTTCTGATAGCATGATCCCCTCGCGTTCACCATAAATGAGAGCCCAGTGCCTTTCATCACTCTAGGATCGTATCCGCCAAATCCCAGGTTCTTCACCTGCATCGCATGACCTTCCATCCCTAATCTCTTCTCCATCGTCCTCAAATCCTCTGCAAGCAGGTCTCCAATGCCTGTTCTCGTTGGAACCATCTTCATCAATTTCCACATACATTCCTGATCTCCGTACTTCAACTCAAATCCTGGATCTAACTTACCCATCTCATAAGCATCGATCGCGAATGTGACCGCGTGTGATAACGATTCACAGTCCATTCCCATCCGATCGGCATAATCGTTGCAAGCCGCGACAAAGCCTAGATCAGATATCTCCCAGTTACTTCCAAAAGAGTATAGAATTTCATATTCGGGACCTTCGATCTCCACTCCAGCATATCTTCCCTCTTTGATCCTGCTCAGCCTCGCACACGAAACAGGGCAGGATCCACACGCCTGATGCCTTACGGTGAT
>CABGHH010000057.1 GCA_902158745.1 Candidatus Methanolliviera sp. GoM_asphalt | reverse complement strand
AAATTCTCCGTTATTTACCATCTTTTTACCAGATAACGCCGGGGAAGGGATTTGAACCCTTGCACCCCGGATGGGATACCGGCTCTCAAGGCCGGCGCCTTGGTCCGCTCAGCCACCCCGGCAAAATACCTTTTTGTGGGAATCCATCGTTACAATTAAAGGGCCAAAGTCTTGCACCTTAATCTTCCAAACTGCTTCAGCCATCCCCAAATCTTCCCAATAGACATTTAAAACTTCTTTTATCTTGGACGCCGCTAAAAGTGCCGCCCCACCCGTATATGCCATATAGACACCTCTTTGAAAGAGCTTTTCCCTAACCTTCTCTCCCATATCCCCCTTTCCAATGATAGCCCGTATCTCATACTTCTCTATGATCTCCGGCGCCAGATCGTTCATCCTTGAGCTCGTCGTGGGGCCTGCCGATATAATTCTCCACCTTTTTTCCTCTCTCAATACGATCGGCCCGCAGTGATATATAACCGCCTCATTTAAATCGAACGGAAGTTCTTCCTCTTCCTCCAATATATCCAATATTCTTTTATGCGCCTCATCTCTAACGGTATAGACTCTCCCGCTCAAATAAACGACGTCTCCTACCTCAAGTTCTCTTATTGCGTCTATGCTCATCGGCGTCTTAAGATAAAATTTTCTCATACGACCTCAAATTCGTTCTCTCTTTCCCTAAGCGTTGCTCTCCTTGCGGCCCAGCACTGAAAATTTACCGCCACGGGAAGTGAAGCTGTATGTGTATCCGCGCACTCTACATGCACACCCAAGACGGTCGTTCTTCCACCAAGCCCCATCGGGCCTATTCCGGTATCGTTTAAGATCTCGAAGAGTTCTTCTTCCAATCCTTTAATATCTCTTCTCTCATTTCTCTTATCAAGCGGTCTTAAAAGAGCTTTTTTTGCCAAAAAACATGAAAAATCGCTTGTTCCTCCTATGCCCACACCTATAATCGTTGGAGGACAGGGTCTTCCGCCTGCTTCCTCTACCGCATTCAGGACAAACTTTTTCACTCCCTCCAGACCATCTGATGGATTTAAGATCGCCAGCCTGCTCATATTCTCTGATCCAGCTCCCTTAGGAACAAACGTTATCTCAAATAAATCTTCCTCCGTGAAATCATAGTAAAAGATCGGAATCTTCTCACCCACATTACCTTTATTCTCCCTCGTAATCGGATCGACGACGTTTGGCCTTAAGGGGATCTCTTCCGTTGCCTCTCTTATCCCCTCTTCTATGACCGCTTCTAACTTCTTTATCTCTATTTTCGAAGAAGAGTTCATTTTGATGTAAAATAAGGGAATCCCCGTGTCCTGGCAGAGCGGCAGCCCGGATTTCTTTGCCAGTTCGATGTTATCGATGATATTTTTTAGCTGGATCTTTGCTATATCGTTATCTTCTTCTTTAAAGGCAGTTTTTATCGCTTCTTCAACGTCTTTTGGAACGCTTGTAACCGCTTTTTTTATCAACGCTACGATCGCTTCTTTTTTTGGGATCATCTATTTAAGATATGGTTTTTATATGATTTGTTCTTGAATGATATCGTGATGTTAGAAAGATTATGTGGATGGATGTATAGTTGAGTATTGCCAGACGGACTAAAATTTTCACTTCTTCTCCCATTTATAAAGCTCTACAACCTGTGAAAGTGTGCTTCCCCGTCTTATCTCTTCTCTGATCCTCTCTTCGTTCTTCTTCACTTCCACCGCCCTTCTTGCGATCTCATAACCCCTTTCCCTCGGAATAACGACCACACCGCTATCGTCTCCTACGATCCAGTCTCCGGGCTTAACGAACTCTCCGCAACAGGTTATCTCGGCATTTATTTCCCCGAAACCCTTTGGCTCCCCTGCGTTTGGCACTGTTGCCGTTGCAAATAAGGGATAATTCAACTTCATTATGTCATCCACGTCCCTCACACCTCCATCGATCACCACACCAGATATTCCCTTATTCATACAGCTTCTTGTGGCTAATTCACCCCATGGGGCAATGTCTTTTCTTCTATCATTATTTATGACGATGACATCTCCTTTTCCAGCTATATCTATCGCCTCAACGGGTTTAGCCCAATCTCCTGCAAAAGTCTGCACCGTTACGGCTCTTCCAACCATCTTTACCCCCCTATTTACCGGAAAAACGCCGCTCATTGCTCCCTTTCTGTGCATCGCGTCGCTTATGTTCGGCGTCGAAACTTTTTCTAAAAGCTCTCTCGTCTTCTCGTCAAGTGTCTTCTCTTCTTCATACTCTATTTTTGGTTCATCTATAGCTCTTCTTATCTTAATCGTGGATTCTTCGACGTTTGCAGAGTGGATGATGTTCCCGCCTACGATGACGATCTTAGCACCATATTTTACAGATTGGGCAGCGCTTTGAGCATTTAATCCCCCCGCTACGGCTATAGGAATCGAGACGTTCTTTGATATCTCTTTCAATATATCAACAGAAGTTTTTCCTACCATCTGCTCATCTATCCCTGCGTGCACGTTCAGATAATGCACTCCAAGACTCTCCAGCTCTTTCGCTCTCTCAACAGGATCTTTTACCGCCAGAAGATCGACCATTATCTCCACCCCATACAGGTTTGCTGCCCTGATCGTTTCCTCAATCGTGGCATTGTCCACGTTTCCGAGAACGTTTATTATATTTGCACCGGATTTTGCGGCCATCTCCACCTCAATTGCCCCTGTATCCGCCACCTTCATATCTGCCACAATCTTTTTATCCGGAAAAGTCTCCCGCAAGGTTCTTACAGCGTTCATACCTTCACTCTTTATTAGGGGAGTTCCCGCCTCTATCCAATCTGCCCCACCTTTCACTGATTCTTTTGCGATTTGAACCGCTCTATTCAACTCTAAAAGATCCAATGCAACTTGTATTATTGGTTTATCCATAACAATTGGCTCCTATCAGTATGGAAAAACCCCATAGAATACATAGTTTGCCGCTTCATGAATGTCGCCTACTTCGACGATCTTCATCCCCCACTCTCTCGCGGCATATTCGACTATATCTATTGGGACCGAATGAACTCTTTCGATGGTATAACCAAAGCATCTTTTGACCTCTGTAACCTGTACCGCCTGGTGAGATTGACCCTTTGGTATCAAGAAAGTCTTAACACCGGATTTGGCTGCCGCCTCTGCCTTCCCAAATATTCCGCCAACGGGCCCTATAAAGCCGTCTTCTTGAATTGTACCGGTTATCATGACTCCACCCGGAAAATCCTGTCCCGTTATGGCAGAGATCAGCACCAATGTCATTGCCGCTCCGGCAGAACCCCCATCGACGATCTGCGCGTTGGGCGAATAGATCGTAAATATTACGTCATGCTTTGAGAAGTCAAAATTCAATATCTTCCCAACAACTTTTACGGCAGTCTTCTCAGATTCTTGAGTATAAAATCCTGTTAATACGTGTGTGGTATCCACGAGTATCCTTCCATCTCCCGGCATCACTTCGACCGAGACATTCCCTATAACACCTTTGCCCTGATCATTTACCGCGACGGTCTTTATAGACGAATTCATGGCCGCGGCGGGCATGAAGAAGATACAAGAGATGCAAGAGACCAATATCACCATAAGGATGATGAGCGAAAAGATCTTTTTATGCGACATATCGGATTATTTTTAAAGGGGGAGAAAGATATAACTTTTGGTGAGTGGAAATAGCGGTGGCACCATGGAATTACAGAATTTAAAGATCGTCGGTACAGCCCACGTCTCTGAAAAAAGTATAAAAGAAGTTAGAGAGACCATAAGGAAAGAGAAACCAGAGATAGTTGCGGTGGAGCTTGATGAGGGAAGATTTAGGGGTTTGATCGAGGGAGAAGAGACTTCTTTAAGAGAGGTTTTAAGAGCAAGAGACGGCAAAATTCGTCTCTTGCTTCTTCAGTGGCTTCTCTCATATATTCAAAAAAAAATTGGGAAGAGTGTAGGTATAATGCCGGGAGAAGAGATGCTTACAGCAGTAGAAGAAGCAAAAAAGATCGGGGCGAGTGTTGTTCTAATCGATAGAGATATAAGAATAACGCTTCAGCTACTTAAAGATAAGATGACTTTTAGAGAGAAGATAAAAATATTTTTTTCACTGTTGAGATCTCTCTTCATCAGAAAAGGCGAGTTGATAGAATTGGATCGCATCACCGACGAGGACATCTTGGATGATCTTGTAAATGAATTTAAAAAACTCTCCCCTAACGCGGCAAAGATACTGATCGATGAGAGGGATATATATATGGCAAAAAATCTCTTAGCGCTATCTCAAAGCGAAGATAAAAAAATTGTCGCAGTGATTGGGGCTGGACATGAGAAAGGGGTGAAAAGATATATAAAATCAAAAATAAAAGAATAAAAAGAGGTTATGAGAAGAAGAAGTTCACGTTGGACTCTTCTGCATCTGCCAACATCTGCTCCAGCGGGGTCTCTTCTACGACGTGAAGAACATAGATATCAATACCTTCCCGTTTTTTATATCGGCACTTCAAAAATGAGTGGAAAAATGACCAAAAAACAGGAACCATGGACAAAAGAAAAAGTTCAGCGATATGCCGAGGTGATGGGAAAAAAGAGATCAAAATGGATATACGCGTCTTTTGCGAAGAAGATTATGAAAAACTTGGAACTTTTGGAGAAAAATTTGACAAATTTGACAATACTGGATTTAGGCACCGGTCCGGGATTTCTCTCGATCGACCTCAATAAGTTGTTGTCAGATGCAAGGATAATCGGGGTTGATCTATCAAGTGAGATGCTTAAGCTCGCCAGGAGTAACGCTCTAAAAGCGGGGATGTCGAATTACGAAACCAAGTTGGGAAGGGTTGAAGAGATACCTTTAGAATCAAATTCTATCGATCTGGTGGTGAGTCAAAACTCCTTGCGTGAATGGAAAGACCAAAAACGAGGATTTTTTGAGATATTTAGAGTATTAAAACCGGGTGGAACATTGATATTAACAGATCTCAATAAAGGTTGCCCAAGGTGGAAATTTAGAGTGTTTAGTTTTCTAATTCTGATTGCAGTTGGTAGACAGTCCGCAAAAGATCATATAGGATCTTATAAGAATGCATTTACTTTTGATAAAGTCATTGATTTATCGAGAGATGCTGGCTTTGATGAAATCGCTGGTGAAGGAGGAGGACTGGAATTGTTCATATGTGCACAGAAAATATAGGAAAAGTATTGGAGCATCTTGGGAGAAGATGGATAAAGGTGGAGTCAAAGGAATATTGAAGATCGCGAGGAAGATATTTGAGGAGGGAGCGGTCTGCGACAGATGCATCGGAAGACAGTTCTCTACACTTTGCAGTGGAATGGGTAATCTTGCGCGGGGAAGAAGCATAAGAAACTTCCTTCTGCTGTGCAGAGAAGAAGATGAAGATGCCTTTGATGATCTGCATCTCGATTACGACGAGGTGTGTTGGGTCTGCGGCGGATTCTTCGATGAGATTGATGAGTGGGTAGAGAGATGCGTCGAAAGATCGCAGCTTTATGAATACGACACGTTCCTGGTTGGCACACATATCTCTGGGTTACTGTCAGAGACGGAGGAGTATCTGTGGGAACGGGTAGGGGCATCGTATGCCGAGAGCATTAAGGCAGATATTAACAGGGAGGTTGGGAAAAAACTATCTGGGTTGACAGAAAAGGAAGTTGACTTTTCAAGACCAGATATCACCTTCATACTAGATATTCCATCTGATGAAGTTAAATTAGGGATAAGGCCCGTCTTTGTCTATGGAAGGTATAAGAAATATGAGAGAGGGATTCCCCAGACGAGATGTGGATACACGGGAGATATATATAATGAGAGCGTCGAGGAGATCATCGCAAAGCCGATGTTACACGCTTTTAAAGGAGAAGGAGAGAAATTTCACGGTGCAGGGAGGGAGGATATAGATGCAAGAATGATGGGTAATGGCAGGCCATTCATAATGGAAATTAGGGATCCAAAGAGGAGAATAGTAAATTTAAAAAAGATAGAGGAAGAGATAGAGATAAATAGGGGAAAGACAGTTGAGGTGGATGAGCTTAGATTCACGGATAAAAGAGAGGTGAGTTCTCTAAAATCATTGAGGGCGGATAAAACTTATAAATGTGAAGTTGAATTTGAGAAGGAGGTGAAAGAGGAAGAGATAAGAGATGCTTTAAAGCATATAAAGGGGAGAAAGATCAATCAAAGAACGCCAACGAGAGTTTTGCATCGGAGGGCGGATCTAGTAAGAGAACGAGAGATATATGATGTAGAACTGGTGGCATACAAAAAGAAGCGTGCGGCTTTGAGAATAGATTGTGAATGCGGAACATATATAAAAGAATTGATCACTGGGGACTTTGGTAGAACAAGACCAAATTTATCGGATTTGTTGGGCGTAAAGTCCTCCGTCAAGGAGCTGGACGTGATAAGATTTGGGCGGTATGAAAATATGGACTTAAAAATCGGAGATTTTTAAATGGCAAAATCACATGGGTTCAAAAGAAAAACGAGGAAAAAACTGAGAAAAAGCGTAAGGGAAAAAGGTTTGTCTCCAATCACGAGGGCGATCCAGGAATTCGATGAGGGGGATCGTGTCTATATAAAGATAGATCCAAGCGTGCATAAGGGTATGCCTCATCCGAGATTTCATGGTATGAATGGAAAAATCATTGAGAAAAGAGGAAGAGCGTATCTTCTAGAAATAAAGGATGGAAATAAGAAAAAAACGCTGATAGCACGCCCTCAGCACTTAAAGAGATAGAGGGATTTATCGTGGTCAAAGTAAAAGAAGTTCTTGACACGTGTTATATCACCAATGTAGAAGCCCAGGAGATTTTAGATACCATTGCAGAGGAAAATAAGGACAAAGAGCTTTTTTATGAGCAGAAAAGAGCCATAGACCACGCTCGAAAATTTAATAAATTGGGGGCAGAAAGTGCAAAAGCCCTAATAGAGGAGTTGCTTAAATTGGAAAAGATGAATAGGAGCGTGGCGGTGGTGATAGCCAACATCCTCCCTAAAGCCAGAGACGAATTAAGATCGATATACGCCAAAGAGCGATTCACCTTAACCGAGAAGGAGATGGATGAGATCTTAGATATCGTTGCAAGATACAAGGATACATCTTGACTATCTGTTTTTTTACAAAAAAGGTGGTGTTTTTTCAATGTCAAAGATTGAGAGACCGAAGGAGACATACGCTCGAGTCCTCGACTATCTGCCGTATGGTTATCTCAGCGACCACCGTCCAGTCTATCAAAAAAAGCCAATAATCCAGTCCATTGGAGAAGAATATTTTGTCCTTCTAGAACTTGTCCCAAAAAAAGGTAAGATCTTTAACCCTTATGATAAGGCGTATATAGGAGAAGGAGAAAGAGATAATATAGATCACATCAAAAGACGTATTTCGTACGATGATCTCACCAACAGCTCCCAGATGGAGCTAATTGGTGTCATAGAAGAGATTGTTAAAGAGAAAGAGCAAGAGTTCGTGGAATTTTTCAATAAATCTGATTCTATAACCTCTCGATTCCACCACCTCGAGATAATACCAGGAATCGGTAAAAAACTCATGTGGGATATAATAGACGAGAGGAGAAGATCCCCCCTCAAGAGTTTTGATGATATAGAGAAGAGGATCAAGACACTCTACCACCCAAAGAAGTTGATAGCAAAACGAATTGAGGAAGAGATAAAGGACAAAAACATAAAGTACAGAACTTTTTCGAAGGGTCCAAGCGATGGATTGTTAAAACGGATTTGATGCTTAAACTAAACGTAATATGATATTTCGATCCTTGTTGATTTGAAGAGAATTAAAGAGAAGAGAGGATAATGGGTTCAAAGAGAAACCTCCTAAAGAGAGATCAGCATTTCTTAATGGATGAGCGAGTTTTGAGGAGGATGGCAGACTATGCGGAGATCAGAAAGGGTGAGAAGATCTTGGAGATAGGCGCCGGAACGGGAAATTTGACGAACTTTTTGGTAGAGAATGGTGGAAAAGTCTATGCCATAGAGAAAGATAGAGATCTCTTTAAAATGCTTGAAGACGAATTCTCTTCATCTAACTGCGAGATAATTTGTGGTGACGCACTTAAGATGGATCTCCCAGATTTCGATAGGGTCGTCTCAAATCTCCCCTATTCTATATCATCGGGGATGACGTTCAAAATTTTAGAACATAATTTCTCGATGGGGATATTGACGTACCAACTCGAATTTGCACGAAGGCTTCTTGGTGCGGTCGGAAGCAGAAATTACGGAAGGTTGACGATAGGTGTATCTTACAGGGCAAAGGTCGAGTTCTTGGAGAAGGTCTCAAGGAGTGCTTTTTATCCTGTGCCAAAGGTTGATTCCGCAATCGTTAGAATGGTTCCCGGAGAGCCGACATTCCATTTTACGGACGAAGCGAGCGAAAAATTCTTCTTTAAATTCGTCAATGCGGTATTTACGCAGAGAAGAAAAAAGCTTAAGAATGCGATAAGAAATACCACTCACCTATTTGCAGAAGGAAAGAGTATGGAAGAAATTTTTCCTCTGCTAAACGAAAAATTCAAAGACTATCTGGAACTTAGACCGTATGAACTCTCCCCAAAGACGTTATCCGAGATCTCGAATTTAATTTATAACGAGCTTTGTGCAACCTCCTCAAATGACTAGTTTTGAAAGATGAAGATAGATAATTAGGCAAAGGTTAAATTAAAGTTATTATAGTTAAAAACCCAACATATTATACTATGATCTTTGAATAGAACACGCTGATAGGAAAAAACGGCATCCTTATGCGATGAAATGAATTGGATAAGTATAATTTTTTAAGTTCTTGACCATATTCGCTTTCCGCATTACTCCAAATCTTATTTAATATAACCTCCATACTTCTATAAAGATACCAAACAGGGTACAAACGTAATCTTTTCATTCAGCAAGGGGATA
>CABGHH010000056.1 GCA_902158745.1 Candidatus Methanolliviera sp. GoM_asphalt | reverse complement strand
TCCGTCGCTCTTCATATATATCCTTCCTACTTCTCCGATTATCTCCGTCTCGATCATCTCCTCGGTCACGTTCACCCGCTCTATCTCTGTTCCGTGTTTGACGTTCACCTCCATATTCTCCCCTGGGTTCTTTATTATCGTGAGATCGGACGCTGTCAATAGTTCCGGTAGATTTACAGAGAGGAGGATGAAGACCATCATCCCGAGTGCAAATACCAGTGCAATATCGAAGAGATTTGCAACACCGCTTAAGGGGTCTTCGTCGTGATTTTTCTTATCCTTCCTTCCTCTCTTCATATACTTCACCGGCATCACACCTCCATCAGTTCTGCGTGGTACTCCACATCCCTTATGTCATTATCATACCACCTCTCCTTGACTATCTGTATGCAAAATGCCACAGCACCCACGGCCAAACCCATGACCGTTGTACCAAATGCGATTATCAGATTGTTAGCGAGTGTTTCCACATCTCCGCCAGAGAGGGCAAGGAGCGCGGGTCCCAACGGTATGAGCGTCCCCATAAGCCCAAACATCGGCCCAATTCTCGTTAAAACTCTGGATACGTTGAGCTTTTTTGCCGTCATCGCCTCAAATTCCTGAAACACCCTTTCCACTTCTATCTTTCTTTTCTCTTCGTTCTCTTCATCTATCTTTTTGAGTTCAACAAGCCCCATCTCTACGTTTTTGCTCCCCTTCTTGCCTGACCTCTTAACCCCCTCATAGATGAACCTTCCCGCTTCTACACACGTAAATGCGAGGAGGAAGAAGAGCAGGAGTATCACCGGGATTAACAGAGAGGTTGATGTCAGGTATATCGCCGTCTGCAATTCTTCAATCACTCTTTAACCACTCCTTTTGAATTTTGATCTCTGTTCCACAAAATATCCAGCAACCACCATAATCACTGCGATCAGCAGGATTATGAGCGGTAATTCTCCAACCATTCTTTAGCCACCTCCTTCTACTTTGTCCGATTACCTCTTTTTGAATTTATATCTCCGCTCGAGCACATATCCAACTGCAACCAGAACCGCCACGATTACAAAGATTGCGAGCAGTATGAGGGGCATCCCCCCACCTCCACCCTTTGCAGGCTTTTCGGTCACAGGCTCCATCGGATGTCCGGCAACGGTCGTCTCGGGTTTAGTCTCCGCTTCTTCCACGGCGGCCTCTTCGATCGGTTCCGCGACCTCCGGCTTCTCCACGATACCTTCCACGGCTTCTCCTTCTCCCCTACCAATACCTTCTCCGATGCCGCCTCCGATTCCTGTTCCACCACCGCTTATCTCACCGTAGCCCCAACCGGGTACCGTATCCTCCGTCTTGAAATCATACGGATAGACCACCAACTTTCCGACTTCTCCTTTGCCCTCATAAGTTATGCCGAAGTACCTCTCAAGCCACGCATCGAGAAAATCGTTCGGATTCATATCCTCAAATCTATCAGGGTAGAACCACTTTGCGGCAAAACCGACAGCGGCAGGAGGATATATCAAGTCGAAACAGAGGGTTACGTTGGCATTATCATTCTTTATTGCGTTCACGTCCTTGTATGGACTGTTATCCACCAGATCGTCATGCACCTTATATAGCGTGGGACGCTCAAAGTATTTGAGGAGGATCGGGGAGATCGACTCATATACCTCTCCCGTCCTCAAAAAATGCACCATCATCTTCGCATAATCCGCGAAGTTTCCAAGACCAAGTATCATCTCTATCTTCGGCTCGGATATTATTATGTCTGGGTTCTTCTCCTCGATCCATCCGGGAGTTACCATGGCGGCGTACGTATCTGTCATCCCCTCTCTAATGATGATGCCTCCCTCCTTTCCGAGAATGTTCCTCCCTCCAGCCATCTCGACCACCTGATCTCCAATAAGTCCCTCTCCGCAGATGAGGCCAGGCCATATACCACCCATCGCCGGGGTGTCACACATCACGGTCACTCGATCCTCCTCTGGTATGTCCTTCACCCGTTCCCAGATCTTGTCCGTATAAGATCTGGCAAAATTGGCATAATCTTCTGCCTCCTCCTCCTTTCCAAGCATCTTGCCCAAAGATTCCACATCTCTATCGAACGTCTTCGCATCGTAGAAGTTGAGCGCCACCACCTTGATCCCTTCGGGTTCAAGCATCTCCTTTAGGTGTGGGTAGTATCCAACCATCTCCGCCATCATAGGAGCCATCGCGATCACCACGTCGGGTTTCAATCTGATGATTCCCGGGTAGTCGGGTGGAGCGGGAGGCATGAACATACCGAACGTGGGCATATCATCCATCCTTTCCAATAACCCAGAATTCTTCGTGACCTTTAAATTCTTCTTCACGTCCTCGGTCTCTCCTATACCGTAGATGACTTGAGCTGCCCACTTTGCATCGTGCTCGGTACCAACGATCTTATCCGCTCCTCCCAGAGCGGCGATGTGTGTCAGAGCTATAGGATTGAGGACGACAACCCGCTCAACGGGATAAGGCACCTCGACCTCGTCTCCAAACGCATCTATGATGGTGACGGTCTTCTGCTCGTCATTCTGAGCAAGAGATACCGGCATCATAGAGATGATAAGAAATACGAGCATAATCCCTGAAAGAATTTTTTTATTCATTTTTTACCTCCGGCTTTTATCGTCTCTATCACTTGCAACAGATCACCTCCATTATACATTGTTTCCCCAAGCGGAGACCGTAACAGAGATAATTGTAGATAAAGACACACACTCCGCCCGGCATACACCACCCGCACAACCCTCTTATTCCTCCCCCTGTCATAAAGGGGGCCATCATTCCGGCTATCATGCTGAGCATCATCTTGATCATGCTCATCATCCCTTTGGGATTAAGGAGACCACAAATTATTCCACCAACCAATTCAGACACCACGCCCTCCATCAGTTCCACACACATCACCTCTTTTATTTGACCATATACTCAACTCAAGATCTCTGTGGTGATCCCGTTGATCAGATCCTCGTTGATCTTGATCTCCCTGGAATCCTCTTCGATGATCCCCAATGCCTTAAGGGGAAAGAGAAAGAAAGGTATCAAGAACGAAAGATTTCCAAGAACCCTGTCCACCCCTACCCCACTGCGTTTCTTGAACTCTTCTTTATCTATACGTAGATCGCCATAGAGGCCGGTATCCATCAGAACATTTAGGCGTCTCTCCACGTCCCTTTCGCCAATTCCAAGAAGAAGTCCTATGCTGTGATATATCTTATCCAACTGCCTCTGATTGAGGATGCTCGCCCCCATCGCAACGGGAAAACGACCCTCATTAACCGCCTTAACATATTCCTCAAATGAGAGCGTATTGCAATATCCGGTCAGGGTCGGAGGCGTGTACCCAAATGCTCTCACGCCCATTCCAATAATGAATGCATGCCCCATCGTGAAGTAGTCCTTCTTCTTCTCCACCGCCGCCCGTTTATGTTTGAAGCATGCCATACTCATCTCATATCCATTAGAAGGAAGAAAATCGAGGATCGCACGCCACATCTTAATAACTTCTCTCGCCGGAGGGAACTCTACCTTTCCCTTCTTAAGCTGGCTTGCCCATAAGGTATCTGGGGAAAGTGCCAAAGGCGAGGGATATATCTGATGAACCTCCGTCTTCACCGCCGTTTCAAGATCGCTCAGAACGGATGAGACCGTCTGACCCGGACAGCCGACCATGAGGTCAATCCCTGTATAAAACCCCTTATCCATCAAAAGTTCTATCGCCTTGATCGCAGAATCGCCATCATATCCCCTCCTGTTCATGATCTTCAGTTCTTCGTCGTCGAAGGACTCCACGCCCATGCTGACCTTACTTATCCCGGCGTTCGATAGTGCATCGCAGATCTCCTCGTTCACGTCCCGGGGATGCACCTCCACTCCTATCTCTCCAGCGATCTTGAAGTTGGATCTCAGGTGATCTATTATCTCGATCACGCCCTCATAGAGGAGGCTTGGGGTACCACCTCCAAAATAGACATCTCCTATCTTGGTGTCACCCAATTTTGCCTTATAAAGTGAGATCTCCTTCTTCACAGCTTCAACGTAAGGTTTCACCCGCTCTTCCGCGTAGGGAAAGCTGTAGAAGGGACAATATGCACATCTGCCCTTGCAGAATGGGATGTTTATATAGACCATCGCGCCATCCGAATTCACTGGAATCTGCGGATCAAAAGGAATAACTACCTCTCCTCCCTTCATCGCTCCTTCCATTATATTCTTGGTTATAGGAATGCGACATATCGCCCTGTTAGCCTCGATCACTCCCATAAGTGCTGTTTGAACCAATTTTCCCATCATTTTGATCAATCCTGTCTCATCTCTTTATTAAAACTTTTTTGATTATTTTCAAACTTACTTGATTACCTGTATATAAAATTTCTGATACAAAAATTTACAAAAATTAGCTTCTCTCCTCGATCCATCCCTCGACTTCCAGACAGATCTCTCTCAATTTTTCCAGCTCTTCTTCGCTTGCTTCCCAGTATCCCCTCTCATTCGCCTCGAAGAGTGTATCCATCATGTTATTCAATGCCCAGGGGTTTACCTCTTCGAGTTTTTTCCTTACCTCTTCATCCAGAATGTAGCGATCCTCGATCTCTCCCCAGATCCAGTTATCAACCTTATTTGTCGTGGCAGCGAGCCCCAGAATGTTCTCCACCCTCTCCTGGATGTGTTGGGCGCCGTTGTATCCGTCATTCAACATCCCCTCAACCCATTTGGGGTTTAGAAGCCTCGTCCTTACCGCTCGTTGGATCGCTTTATCGATCTCTTCGGTCTTTACTATCTCTTTCGTGGTATCTGTGATGAACATCTCCGGCTTTATTCCGCTAACGGACTCAACGGCTTTGGAGAGACCCCCGGAGAACTCGTAGTAATGATCGAGGTCGATCACCTCATAGTCGTGATTATCCCGAATTTGCGAGGTGAGTTCCACGTGGGACAACATCTCCTCAAATGTCTCACCCGACTTATAGCCGTGAAGATCGGCGGTATAGATATACTGCATATCAGAGATGTATGAACGGGCCAGATCACCCTCAGAATCCCATGACCGGGATTTGATCAAGTTGCGCAAAGATGTGCCATACTCGGTGGGAGAAGGACCAAATATACGGGCATTGGACAACTTCTGAGCAAGTTCTACGCCATCAACCTCTCCTTTTATCTGATCGAATATCTCCTGAGTGTGCCTCCTGACCAGGTTTTCTTCCAGAGACTCGTCCTGGGAAGAGACAAGGTTGAAGGCGTCGTCCAACAGTTTGACTACGTTTGGGAAGGTATCTCTAAAAATACCACATATATTTACCACCACATCTATCCTGGGTCTCCCAAGCTCTTTAAGTGGAATCAATTTGAGTCGCACATCCCATGGGTTTTTCCTAACAGGTTTCACTCCGATATATCTCAATATCTGGCCCACCGTCTCCCCCTTGGTATTCATCGTCTCAAAACCCCAGAGGACCACACCAACGCTCTGAGGATATGCGTTATGAAGATTTTTATAGTGATCCAGGGTATCCTCGGCGATCTTTGCCCCCCGGGTGTATGCGGCATCACTTGGCACCAGTCGGGGATCAAATTGATAGGTGTTCGAGCCTGTGGGGAGAACTTCAGGAGATCTCAAGGGATCTCCTCCAATATTAGGAGTGATATATTTACCAGAAAGTCCCCTAAGAAGACTTCCCATCTCGTCGCTTCTTTTAAGGTTAGAAGCCACCTCGAGTCCAAACGTCAAAGTCTTCTTTAGATCATCTATAGATCTGCTCTTGTACGCCTTGGGAACTTTTAAATGATCTATCGCCTCTTTTACACCGCCATTTAGAGCGATAGAGACGATTTCCTTTGCGATCTCTTCAATCTCTCCCGCCAATTCTGCATAGGATTTATCTCCTGCCATCTTCCCCGGCTCTCGCATCATCTCGTCATAATCGATTCCTTTTGAAGAAGCCAGCAACCTATGGAGCGATTTTATCTCTCCTCTATCGTATCGGAGGACGAAGGTGATGAAATCGATGAAAGAGTCGCAATCGTAAGTTTCGCCGAATGTGTGAAGTCCCTTTGGGATGATCGACCTTTTGATGTCAAAGAGTTCATCATATATATCATCGATCTCTTCCTCAATGTTGGCCTCTTTTGCCTTCTCCAAAATTTGATCTTGAACGATCTTTGCCCGATTTGGATCCTGCGACCTTGCCTCGTTATACTCGTGGATGAGGTCTTCGAGTTCTGCTAACTCATCATAAAGCCCCGAATCTGTAAATGACGGTGAAAGATGGTTTATTATCGTGGCATAACTCCTCCTCTTGGCTATAGTTGCCTCAGATGGGTTTGACGCCATATAGACGTAGAGGTGAGGAATATCACCGATTAGAATATCTGGAAAGCATTCTTCAGACATACCCGTTTCCTTTCCTTTGGTGAACTCGAGTGTGCCGTGGGTGCCAAGATGAATGATTGCGTCTGCTTTGAACTCTTCCTGGATCCATTTATAGAATGCAAGGTATTGGTGATGTGGTGGAATGGTCTTATCATGGTATTTCTTCAAAGAATCTTTAATATCTTTGTAATCTCCTCCGTGTGATGGCTGAAGTCCGATGAATATATTTCCCAATCTGATACCGGGGATGATGAACCTCTCTTCATAAGTCAATACATCTCCGGGTGGATCGTTCCATCTTCCCACCACCTCTTCTCTCGCGTGCTCTGGCAACGCTTTGAACCACTTCAGGTAATCATCATTCCCTACCGAGATGGAATTTTTGGCGGTGACCCCTTTAGAAAGCCACGTTCCAGAGTTTAAGATGCCTTGGCTGGTGAATAGCTCATTTATATCTTCTGATAACTTATCTGTGGTATATCCCTCCTCTTTTAACGCCTCCAAAAGCTTTTTAATGCTTTCCATAGTATTTAGATATCCTGCAGCCCCGATTCCGCTCTCATCTGGAGGATAGTTATAGAGAATTATTGCCACCTTCTTCTCGGCGTTCTTCTTTCTCTTAAGTCTTAGCCATCCTTCCATACGGCCTGCTATCCTATCCAATCTATCCGGAATCGGAGCCATCGCCTTCACCTCTGTGCCTATATTCTGATCAAATCCGGATTCTTCATATCCACACGGTAGAATGGGTTCGATACACCCATCGAGTTCCGGGAGTGTGATCTGTGTGATCACCTCTATAGGGGAGAGCCCCCTCTCCGATCCCCTCCAGTTTTGTATCTCTCCCAGATACATCGGCGACGCATTTAGGACGGGAACATCGAGACTTTGCAGGGTATCCAACGTCAGTTTTGGATCTCCGCCCATCGGGCCGCCGTTCATCCTGAAGAGCAGAAAGCTAACCACCATATCTACGATCGGTTTTCCATTACCATCGAAGAAGAAATCTTGTATCGCCTCTGGATATTTGAAATTTTGGGAGTAGATCGAAATAAAGTTTACCTCTCCTTCTAGTCTTTTCATAATCTCACTCGCCCCGACAGCCGAATCTTCCAGGTTCGATCCACCGACGAGAAGCATTCCCACCGTTTCTTTTTTCGTTCTTTCGTATCTTTTCAGATAATCTTTCAGTGTAGAGAAGATCTCTCTGGTGAAAGGGTGATATATGCCGGGCTCGGGATACTCCTGTGGCGGCTTTGGTTTAAGATTGTGTCTACCGTATTCTTTGGCAAGATAGAGCAGTAAATTCTTGGTGTTCTCCTTTCCCCCAAATTGCCAATACTCCATCATGGTTATTCTACGGCCAATCTCCTTAAAGAATTTCAAAGGGATCTTTCCCGCGACGCTTGCCACCTTCATCATCCCCTGCATCTTCGAGATGTCAAAATTTTTGTCATCCCACCCCGTATCCTCTTCCATCCGACCGCGAATCAGACTGATTATTCTCTGTTGGGTTGGAGATTGTTCACGCTCGAGCCAGACCGGTCCTACTCCAAAGATATTACCCATACTGAATCCGAGCACAACGTTATCCGAGCCTGAGAGCGTTTCTTTGATGAGTTTTACAGCCGGGACATCGTTTCTTATGTCAAGCCATACAATGTCAGCATCTATAAGATAGGCTACATCTTCTAGCCCCTTTCCGATATCATCGATGTAATAGAGCTTGAGATCGATCACATCTCCATATTCTCCCCTTATTTCACTCATCGCATCGGCCACAGATTTTGCACCGTTCATGGAAGTTACTACCGCGATCTTGGTAGGTATTGGTTGACTCATCTTTTCTTTCCACCTCTAAAGTTAAAAATTTTTAGATTATCTTCAAATTTAGTTGATTACATTGATATATAAAATTTACGGCTGATGAAAGTCCCAATGCAGTCGCAAATCTTCGATTTGCGTATCCCAAAAATCTTCGATTTTTGAGGACTTTAGCGGAGGGATGATAAAACTATCAACCTGCCTTGTCTGACAATTAACAAGACATTCGTCTTATGTTATCATCATCCCCACTGTTTCATATGATCGCTCAAATGTTCATCATCATATTGAAGATAGAAACTTTCAATCCGATCTCTTTGGTCATATTTTTGATGGCTCTCGCTCTTATAAACTCTCCAAACATGTTTTTAAAACAAGAAAACACGGTTTCAGACATCCATCTATAGCCATAGCCTTTCTTCTCTTTCTTTCCATCTATCATATCTAAGTTCTTTGAGTTCTAAAACAGCTTTTTTATGAGATGGGTTACCGCTTGATCTCGTAGAACTATTCTTTCTCACCTTTATTCCAGCCTCTATCCCCTTCTCTTCCAGGTAATCGAAGATCTCTTTCTCAGGAGAGTCGTAAGCACCATCCGCCAAAACCTTATTCACATCACCTCTTTCATCTGCTTCTTAAACCAGATCCTTGAATTTCTTGCTGTCCCCGACACTTTCATCCGTAACCTCGAAAGAGATGGTATTCTTCGTTTTTACATCTACCGCAAAATGGATCTTCAGGCATTCCCTCCTTCTTTTCCACTTTTCTTTTGTCCATTCTCCTCTGTTCGATACTTTTATACCGGACGCATCCACAGAAATGGTTATATCTTACCTTCACACACCCCGCCCATAGATTCTTTGACGTTATTTTTAAATATCTATCCCATCCATGTA
>CABGHH010000055.1 GCA_902158745.1 Candidatus Methanolliviera sp. GoM_asphalt | reverse complement strand
ATATGGCAGAGATAGCCGCTTCATTGGCAGATCTTCTGTCTCACTCTTTATGATCCTCAAAAGATCTCCGATATTTATCTGTTCTCTCTCTTTCTTCTTTCTCATCGTGACACTTAGATTCCTGTTATTCTTCTCTATATCTCCTACCACAGCGATGTAAGGTATCCATTCCATCTCTGCATCTCTTATCTTTCTCCTTAAAGTTTCATCTCTATCGTCTATGTCTCCCCTTATACCGCTCATCTTGATCTTCCCGTAGATTTCTTCTGCATAATCGAGGTCTCCTTCATTAACCGGTATTATCCTTATCTGGGTAGGAGAGAGCCACGTCGGAAGGGTAGGAATATCCTCCATCGTTCCCTTCTCAAGGAGTGCATACATCACCCGCTCTATCGCCCCGCTAGGGCTGCAATGCAAGATGATTGGAAATTTATCTGATCCATCTTTATCCACGAATTTTATACCGTATCTTTCTGCGTTTTCAACGTCTATCTGAACCGTGGAGAGTGCACTCGCCTTATCGAGTGCATCTATAAAATTAAACTCAAATTTCAAGACGAAATAGAAGAATCTCTCTTCCCAGATCTCTATGAGGACAGGTTTTTTGATCGTCTCAACAAGTTCTCGGATGAACTCTTTATTCTCATCGTAAAATCCCCTGGTAAACCTTATCGCGACCTCGTAATCCTCTTTTTTTAATCCTATATCATCGAGAAGATCCATACTCAATCTATACTGTCTCTTGAACTCTTCCATCGCCTCTCTCATATCATAACAGATCGTATGCATATCGGGCATCGTGAATGACCTAAGCCTTCTCAAACCGGTTAGTTCTCCTCTCTTCTCCTTTCTAAAACTGTATCTGGTCATCTCGACCATCTTGAGCGGAAGGTTTCTGTACGAGATCGTCATATCTTTATTCATCAAAAATTGGCCAAAACAGGCGGAAAACCTCAAAAATAATCTCTTTTTGTCGGAATTTATCTCGTATCGCCGCGCCGGAAATCTTTTTAGATATTCCTTGAGCGCAGGATGTGCCGTATCATACATTATCGGCGTCTCCACCTCCATTGCCCCGTCTTCCATACATCTCTCGAGGACGTAGTCCTCAAGCAGGGATTTTATGAGCCGCCCTTTCGGGTAATATCTCATGTTTCCCGGATCTGATGCAGGTTCGTAATCTGCGATCTCTTCCCTTCGCATCAGAGGAACGTGGGGAGGTACTTTATCCGAAGTTCTGCGTCTGGAGAATTCGTGGATGTAAAATTTTTCTAAATTTTTGTGTTCTGAAAAATTGAACGTCTCTGGGGCGTGAAGATCTCCGTTTAAATCCAAGATATAAAAGCTGGATTTTGCCTTCTCTTCCGCCTCGATCGCCGTCGTTTCTTTCTCTTTTTCTTCTGAAGGAGTTATCCTTCTTGAGAGCTCTGATAATGGATGCCCCTTACAACTTATCTCGAATGATTTATACCAGCCAAATGGAGCTCTATTTACATTGAATTCTTCTTTTAGTCCCAATTCCAAATTTTTCAGCACTTCCATCGAGGTCTCTGGACTGCCTAGATCATCGCTCAGATGTGCGTAGGGATAGAGCATTACATTATCTGCTTTGACCTTTTGGGCGACATCTCTTATCTCATCTATCGCCTTATCGGCGACTTCTTCTGGATTCTTCTCGTCGATACTCTCGATGGATATGAATGCCGTCAATACCTCATCCATCTCTCCCTTCTTCGCCGATTCCTCTATCTCCTCTGCAAATTTGGTCTTTCCTTTTACCTCATACTCGATTCTATCCGCATGTATTAAGAGAAGCCTCATATCACTCTGCCCATGAAATATGTCGTCCTATCCTCTTCAATTTTAATATTTACCATACTTCCAAGTGGAATCTTATCTACTATTATGATCTGATGGTAGAAGATATCCCTCGCGATCAATCCTCCCTTCGTCCCCTTCTCCGTTATAACTCCCTCTACCCTCCTTCCGACCCATCTCTTATTTATCTTTTTGTATATCCTTTTTACTTCCTCGGTCATTATCCTCGATCTCTCCTTCTTTATTCCCCCGTAGATGCAGACATCCGCATAAGGAGTAAATGGCCTTTGAGAGTACCTCGTTATATTCACCTTATTTGGTTCACACGCGTTCAGTAATTCAAGAGATCTCTCAAAATCCTCTTTGCTCTCCTCTGGAAAACCGACGATGAAGTCGGTGGAAAATCCTATGTCTCCAAACCTCGATTTGAATGCATCAACGATCTTTAAAAAATCTTTTACTTCATATCTCCTGTTCATCTTTCTCAATATCTTATCCGAGCCTGATTGAACTGGAATGTGTATGAATTTGAATATCTTATCGCTCTCAAATGCGAGGATGAGATCGTCTAAAATATCCTTTATCGAGTGAGGATTCATCATTCCGACCCTGACATAAAAATCTCCATCTAATCTGGAGATTCTTTCGAGTAGATGGGGTAGATCGTAAGAGATATCTATTCCGTAGGCGCCAACGTCCTGCCCCGTAAGTCGAATCTCCCTAACACCCCTTTTTATGAGTTCTTTAAACTCTTCTATTATCTCTTCAGGAGATCTGCTCTTTATATCTCCCCTTGCTTTCTTTGAGATGCAGTATGAACAGTCTCCTATACATCCTTCCCCGATGCTCACGGTTCCGATCTTTCCGTTCTTTCCGTTATAAGCGACGATCCTTTCGTTTTTCTCTTCTTTCCTAAATAGATCGTAAAAATATCTTTGATCCAGAATAATAGCGTCTCTATTCGCCTCTTTAATCTCTTCTGACTGTATTCTCGCCATACATCCCGTAACAATGAGTTTTTTTTCCTCTCCCTCTTCTCCCCCAAAAGATCTTATCTTTCTAAGCATCGCCCTTTCCGTCGTCTCAATGACGGTGCATGTGTTCAAGACGACTGTATCGGCTTTTTTAGGATCTTTTATAATCTCAAATCTTTTTTTTCTTAGATAATCTTCTAATTTCCTCGCAAACTCCTCGTTTGCCGTGCACCCGTGAGATTCTATATATATCTTCATTTTTTTATTTTTTTATACCATTTATATCACTCATATCACTCATATCACTCATATCACGAATATGACGATGATCTTCACCCACATCATACTTTTATCTTTCTTCTCTCTGGCTTTCTCTCTTCGAGATCCCTGTTTCTGCTCAATATCTCTAAATATCTCTAAATATCTCTAAAGCAAAGCGAAACGAAACACTTATATACTACTGGTTCTTATGTTAAACCATAAAACATTTTCATGTTAAACTATAGAAGAAGGATGGATGGTGAAAAGTTGGGTGGTGAAGGATGAAGATTAAAATTAAAAGGTTGAAGATGAGAAAATTGCGGGATATGTTGGGAGATGAGGGGGGCTGTGCCATTACTCTTCCCATCAATATTTTTGATATTCCTGGGTGGCTTAGTCTCATTCCCGAATTAGGCAGTTGTGCCGTTGATCTTGCCACTTGTATCCCTGAGATGACCGGTCTTATAACAGTATTTACCGATTGTTTTGGTGCTCTCGCAGATTGTGTTGATATGGTCGGTTTCGTATTTGGAAAATGACGAAAATAAAAAATAGGTGATTAAATGCAGATCATCGAAACTTGTTTGGGATGCTGTGGGTGCCTCATAAATCTCGCCAATCTCGCAGTGGGTGCCGTCGGTGCGGTCACGCCGATGCTCGCGATGCTCGGGGGGAAATAATTATGGGTGGTGATAAAAGGGGGGGAATAATAAAGAAGATAAGAGGGATGTTTGAGGATGAGAGCGCGATGCCGTGGGCGACCTTTGCCATGACGGTATTCAATCTTCAGCGGGATACTTGGGGCTTCTGGCGTGATAATATTGGTTTCTGCCTCGGAAAGTGAAGAGAGAAAGTAAAAGAAGGAGGTGAAAAAAGAGATGAAGAGATTGGAAGGGATGTTGAAGGACGAGGGTGCCTATAAATGTTGGGACTGTTGTATAGATATTTGTAGTGGCGCCTTTGACATCTTCAGTTGGGTCAGTGGGAAGTGAAGATTGTTAGATGATGGTGTATCTTGATGGTGGAAGCAGAGGCAAATATAAGTAAAAAATAAAAAAGGAGGTGAAAAAAGATGGGATGGGTAGAATGTATAGGATGTATAACTGATTGTGCGAGTTTCTTTGCTGGAAAGTAAAAAAAAGAGATCTTCTATTTTTTTATTTTTTTTGATTTTTTTTAACTACATTTCAATACCACTCTTACCTATTATCTTGATCAATAGGATCTTCGCATATAATTAGAAAATAACTAAAAAGTTGATGATAGAAGTCTTATACTTAAGGAATAGGGATCTTTGAGATCCTTGGTTACTGATGTCTTGTGTCCAATCTCCAAAGCGATCCCTTAGCTCTTTATCGGTTAGAATCTTGCCATCTTTATCGTTTAGCCGAATCTAAGGCGATCTGGTAATCTGCATATTCTTCTAAGATCTCTTCAGGAAGCCTCAAGAGTCTCAAGCATCCCATTACCCCTTCATATATAAAACGCCCTTCGCCCTTCTGACGGATAGATCTCCTGTATATCTATTGAATTCAATCCCTTCTATAATCTCCATTCCGTCCATCTTAAACGTTGGCATCCTATCGGTAACCTCACCCATGACAATGACCGTTCCACCCTTCATCTCGCCTCCGGGCATGATCGCATCTCCCTTGATGATTATCTTTCCTCCTAACATCTCCATTCCAGAGATCATATCCGCGTCTCCCTCCACTACGATCTCTCCATCTTTCATCTTCTCTCCAAGATAGGCTCCTACGTTTCCCTTTACCGTTATCTTTCCCCCTGTCATCCCGTACGTCTCTCCTCGATAAGCGCCTCCGATATAATTCTTCGCATCTCCCTCGATCAGAAGTTCTCCTCCGGACATCTCCCTTCCTGCCCAAGAATCCGCATCTCCTTTGACGATTATTTTTCCTCCTCGCATCATCGCGCCGCAGTGCATATCGACATCTCCCTCGATGACTATCTTTCCTGAAGTCATCCCTTCTCCGATCCTCTTTATCCTGTCTGTATTTCCTTTTATGATGATCTCGGTATCTTCGGGATTCTCGGACGATCCTTCCACCGACACCTCAAAGATATCCTTAAGTTTTACCGTCTTGTTCCCCATGAAGAGATCCATCTCACCTATCTCTTTCGCGTCTTTACCAGAGAAGTTATCTGGTGTGATGATCTCTGCCTCCACGGAGATTCTACCATCGTATTTTGATTTTAGCGTTATATTCTGCATCTCTATCACTCTGCCGGTACTTCTATCCTTCCTCCTATCTTTGGGTTCGTCTTAATCACTTCTGGATTTGTCAGATAAACGTCGCTCACTCCATAATTGCTCAAGCTTACCGTGTAATATTTCGAGAACCAATCCTTCAAATCGTCCTCTATCAACTCGTAGTATCCGTCGAACTCCGCGTTTGTCCAGAGTGTCTTTCCTGGGAATACCTTTACGATCTCACCGTCTCTTACAACGATCTCTCCACCCTTTATCGTGTATTTCGTCGCGGAAAATGCCCTTTCTACTTCTTCATAATCCTTCGAAGGATCTACCTCCTCTGGGTTTATGTTAAATACCGCGATGTCCGCATCCGCACCTACTCCGATGTGTCCTTTATCATTCAATTGATACGCCTTCGCCTGAGAAGCTCTCGTTATCGTCGCGATCTCATTCCATCCGTATTCTCTATCCAGAGAAGAAAGAATTGCTCTTTTTTGAACGACTTTGTTCACCCTTTCGATCTCCTTCTTTCTTCTATCTTTACTCATCAGGAGCGAGATCACCTCGGGATAAGTCGTGAATGGCGCACCATTTGGATGATCCGTCGTTAGCCAGACCTGATAGGGATTCTTTACGAGCAGAGCTGACTCCAATCCTATCGCCCACTGGATTGCGTTAATAGGCATGGAAGGAGAATATATCTGTGGCGTTATTCCTCCCCCCGTCTCCATCTCCGTGTCAGAATTACTCCACTTAGATCCGGTCAATTTGCACAAAGCAAACTCCAACGCCCCGTCTGCCGTCATCGTCGTTGTATCCCCAAACATGAGCTGTCCAAGATCGATGGATGCATTTTTATTTGAATTTACTTCTTTTGTAACCTCATCCGTCTTGCTCTCAAAATCCTTCCACTTCTCCCCGCCATAAGAGCTGAACATGATGTGCGTCACATGTAAGGGTTCCCGTTCTCGCTTCGTCTCAAACCCGCTTGAGATCTTCATCGTATCGATCGCGATGTCATAGTTTCCGGGCTGGCCTAATCTGTTGCAGTGAACGTGTATTGGGTGCGGTAGATCCAGTATCTCATTCACCTCCATCAGTGAACTCAATATCTCCCTTGCACTGACACCAAAGCTTATATTTGGCTCATCGATCGAACTAACGTTCTTTCCCCACTTCCAATTCTCTCCCCCACTCGGATTCACGATCTTTATTCCGTATCCCTTGGATATCTTAAGGGCCCATGCAACATAAGCCGCGAGCTTATCCATCTCTCCCTTCCTTATGTAATCCATCACGAACCAGTTGAACCCAAAGAGCGTCATCGACAACTTGTCCAATATCGGTATATCCCTTAATTCTTCATGTGTGTGTATCGCGGTCAGAATCGGCATCGCAGCTTCTACCATCGTCGTGTAACCCATCCTTGCATACCTGTATCCTTCCCCATATACATTAATCACGGAGTAGCCGGATTCTGGCATCGTTATGGCAGTCTTTCTTCTTAATCCCCTTCTCCCGTCCTCCGGCCTCATCAACCTTCCAGCATTAACCTTCGATCCAGAAAGATGTGCGTGTCCCTCCACACCCCCGGGCAGTACCAACAGACCGTTCACGTCCAAGATCTCCGGTTTTTTAACCTCTTCCACGATCTTTCCGTCTCTAACGAATATATCCTTCTTCTCCCCGCATATATCATTTAAAGGGTCATAGACGATTCCATTTTTTATCAATAGTTCACTCAATCTTTCACCCCCCTCTTCTCGATCTTCTCGATGATATCTCCAATTATCTCGAAATCGCTCTTGAATTTGGAGTCTATAAGTTTTTTAAACCTTATCGGAACATCATCCATTCTATAAGCGGTCCCATCCATCTCCACACCACTTATGGCAGTTGGAATGATCAAATCTGCAAGTTCGCTCGTCGCGCTCGGATGGGGATCCATCACGATCAGGGGAATCTTTGCCATCCGCCTCACCGAAGAGTTTACAAAATGTGCCCCCGGATCCGAAGCTACCACAAGCATTGCATCGACTTCTTCTCTGGTCAAAAGATCGTTAGAGGTCGTCTCTCCAGGATTATAGTATGGGTAGCCCCTTCTGAAATCAACCGCATAAGGAAACCCCGTCCTCCAAGTGAACACTGCTCCTGCTCCGGCAACGTTATAATGTCCCCGCATCGGCATAAGCGAGAACTTCGTGTGGCGATTCAGCTCCCGCACCAATCTCTCCAACGCCGCTATGTTCTTGTACTTTGGTCCAGTCATCGTCACGCCCATCCCGAAGAATACCATTCCGAAGTTAGCGTGCTTCATCTCTTCTGCAAGCCCCAACAATTCCTCCTTCTTGACTCCGCCAATCTCTTCTGGGATGCTCTCTTCTTTTCCCATGACGATAGCGATTAAAGAAGTTAGAATCTTATAGTCCGATCCTGGCTCGATCTGAATAAATCTATCGCATATCCCTTCGGTATCGGTCTTTCTTATATCAACGAGGACGATTTTCCGATCAGTTCTTCCTTTCTTAGTAAAATATCCCTTCGTAAAGGTCGAATATCTCTCCGCATGCCTGGGGTGCGCATGAAACGGATTACATCCCCAGTATATGACCAAATCCGCCCTGTTCTTCACCTCTCCGAGCGTGCAGGATGGCTTTCCAACTTCCTGTGTTCCCAAGACCGTTGGCCCGTGGCAAACCGTTGCAGTCTGATCGATTACTCCACCTATCTTCACCGCCAGTTCGATTCCTCTCTCTATCGCCTCGCAGCTCGTAGAAGCCCATCCGTAAAGTAAGGGGCTCTTCGCATTATAGAGTATCTTAGCCGCCTCTTCGATACTCTCTTCATAGCTTATCTCCTTAAATTCGTCTCCGACTCTCTTTAATGGTCTCTCATACCTGTCGTGTTCGTATCCCATCATCTTGCTATAACCGAGCTTACAGGCGTTCTCTATCCCGGCGATCTCATTATCTTTTACCTCTACGGTAAGATCGTCGCAGAGAGAACCGCAGAATGGGCAGATAACATCTTCTATTATCATATCATATACCTCTTCATGAGTTCTTCCATCTTGGGGGTTTTCTCATCCGTGGATTCAATCTTTGCATTTACTCCCTTAAACGACGGCATTCCAGCCATTCCCACATCTATCCCCAACACGAAGTTTGCCCAAGGACCCATCGGAACGAATATCATCTCTTCCCCAATATTATCATCCCCCACGGCCCTTACGACAACATCGGCGACATCCGTAATCACCTTTACTCCGCCTCCTTCATCTACACCGATCTCTTTCATCAATTTTGGATTTATCCGGCAGATCGCCGCCGCGTTAAGATACTCGTCGGAATGCTTATGCTCTATGAATATTCCCTGATCGAGGGTTCTCCCTGTGATCAACTTCACTTCTCGCTTCATATGTCTTTCCCCTTACCGTTGGGCATATCTCTCTGATATAAACATAACTACTCACATAAATTTTTTATCTTCCCGTTTGGTCTTTGAGCACTATCGATTTTTCTAGTGATTTTCAACTTTTTCACATTTTTCAATAGCCATTTTTTGCATGTTAGAAGATTTTAAAACATATTTTATACAATTTTTTTATATTTCTCATCATTATGTTTCAGATAATGATGAGAAACCAGAAAACAGTTCATTTTTATCATAAAAAAGGGATAGCTATCGCTATTAGATTACTCTTTGACAAACCCAAAAACTTGGTCGTGTATGTCATCCATTGAACAGGCACCCCGAATGTGAACATCTCTTCTAGCGACCATATATGATCGGTAAGTCCTTCTGCCATTTTCAGGTGTTCTCTGTCTCCATTTACGTCTTCCATTATTCTCTTCTACCCTAAGAGATCTATGTGGCTTCAC
>CABGHH010000054.1 GCA_902158745.1 Candidatus Methanolliviera sp. GoM_asphalt | reverse complement strand
TGGAAGAGGAACGCGAGGCAGCTCTCAATAACCTCGCGGGAACTAATATGAAGTTGGAGGAGCGAGCGAAGGAACTGGAAGGAGCGAGGTTGGCTACGCTGAACATAGCTGAAGACCTCGACGAGGCGAGAATAGAAGCGGAGAAGGCGAAAGGGGAGCTTGAAGAAACTAATATAAAGCTGGAGCGGTCCAACCGTGAACTGCAGGATTTTACTTATATCGCCTCACATGACCTGCGAGAACCGATGCGAAAAATATCAGCCTTTGGGCAACTGCTCCAGGAATCGCTTAAAGGCAAGCTGGACGAGGATGAAGAAGAGAATTTTGCCTTTATGATTGACGGCGCAACACGGATGCAGCAGATGATTGATGCTTTACTCGCCTATTCCAGGGTCACCACACAAGCCAAGCCAGCGAAACGAGTGGATTTAAATAAGGCTATCGAGGATATAAAAAGTGTAGAACTCGCTGTCTTGCTTGAAGAAACCGGTGGAACCATCCATGTTCCAGAGCCATTACCTGCCGTCCCGGCAGACCCGTCACAAGTGCACCAACTGCTGCAAAACCTGATTGGAAACGGGTTAAAGTTTCATCGAGAGGGAATAGCGCCGGAGATTACGGTTCGGAGCAGGCGGGTGAATGGTAATATGGTTCAGGTGGAAGTGGAGGATAATGGCATAGGAATTGAAGAAGCAAATTATGAGAAAATATTCGGGATGTTTCAGCGACTTCATTCCCGTGAAGATTACGGAGGCACGGGTATTGGATTGGCGGTGTGTAAAAAGATTGTGGAACGACACGGAGGCAGCATAGGGGTCAATTCCGCTCCTGGTAAGGGATCTACGTTTTGGTTCACGATGCCAACAATTACAAATGACGAATTAAGAATTACGAATGAGAATAATAAATTAGGAGGAGTGAAGAATTACAAATGAGGAATTACGAATTACGAATTGAAAAATGCTCGTAATTCGTAATTGAAAACTCGTAATTGAAGAAAAAAATGGAAAAAATAAGACCTGCCACCATATTGCTGGTGGAAGATGATCCGGGAGACCAGAAATTGATAAAAGTATCTTTGAAAAACCAGAAGATAGCAAACGAGCTGTACATCGTGGGTAGTGGAGAAGAGGCGATGGAGTTCTTATACCATCGTGGCAATTACAGCGCGGAAACGCCCTTGCCAGACCTGATTTTACTGGATTTGAAAATGCCAGGCATGGGAGGAAAAGAATTTCTTAGACGGATAAAGCAGGACGAGAAAATGAAAAAGATTCCAGTGGTTATTTTGACCTCATCGGATTCTGAGAAGGACATCCTCGATAGCTACAATCTGCAAGCGAGTGGATACATAAAGAAACCAGTAGAACTGGGAGATTTCAAGCGAGTTATGAAAGAAATAGGTGCATACTGGTTTATAATATGTAAACTACCTCCGAAGGAGGAATGAAGATAGAAGAAGAGAGATAGGAGATGGGATACGGGAGAAAGGCAAGAAGGAAACGCAGGAGGAAAGAAGATGGAGGAAGAGACGAAAAAAAGACCGGTAAAAATTCTCGTCTGTGACGACGACCCGGCATTCCGTAAATTAGTGCAAACATATTTACGATCGGCAGACATGGGGTTCGTATTGAAAGAGGCAGGGCAAAAAGAAGAGATACAGGACGCTCTGGATAAGGGAGGAATTGACCTGGTGCTTATGGACATCCTAATGCCAGATAAATCAGGCATAGAATGGCTTGATGAGATCGTTGAAAAGCGAATTGCACCTGTGGTCATGCTTACCGGGTTTGGCAGTGAAGAGATTGCGGTTCAGTCCATCCGTGAAGGTGCAATAGACTACATTCCGAAGGACCACCTCACAAAGGATAGATTATTGAGCACCATCAAAATAACACTGGAAACATGGAAGCGAAAGCGAGCGGAGGAGGAAAAAAGAAGGTTAATGGAAGAGCTTGAAGAAACTAATCAAAAGCTGGAGAGGTCCAACAGGGAACTTCAAGATTTCGCTTACATCGCATCACATGACCTGCGAGAACCAATGCGAAAGATTTCTGCTTTTGGTCAGCTACTCCAGGAATCGCTGAAAGGCAAGCTGGATGAGGATGAACAAGAAAACCTTGCCTTTATGATTGACGGCGCAAACCGGATGCAGCAGATGATTGATGCTCTGCTAACATATTCACGTGTTACTACCAAAGCCAAGCCGGCAAAGCGAGTGGATTTAAAAGAGGCTATCGAGGATTTAAAAAATGTAGAACTCGCTGCCTTGCTTGAAGAAACCGAAGGAACTATCAGGATTCAGAAGCCACTACCTGCCGTTCAGGCAGACCCGTCACAAGTGCATCAACTGCTGCAAAACGTGATTGCAAACGGGTTAAAGTTTCATCGTGATGGAATTCCACCGGAGATTGCGGTTCGTGGAAGGCAGGAGAAAGATAATCAGGTTCGTGTGGAAGTGGAGGACAACGGCGTAGGAATTGAAGAAGCAAATTATGAGAAAATCTTTGGAATGTTTCAGCGACTTTATTCACGTGAAGGTTATAAGGGCAGCGGGATTGGATTGGCGGTGTGTAAAAAAATCGTGGAACGTCACGGTGGCACCATAGGGGTCAATTCTACTCTGGGTAAGGGGTCTATGTTTTGGTTCACGATGCCAACAATTACAAATGACGAATTACGAATTACGAATTACGAATTAGGGGGGAGAATGAAGAGAAGGAATAGGCTCATAATTCGTAATTGAACATTCGTAATTGAAGAAAAAAATGGAAGAACTAAGACCTGCCACCATATTGCTGGTGGAAGATGATCCGGGAGACCAGAAATTGATAAAAGTATCTTTGAAAAGCCAGAAGATAGCAAACGAGCTGTACATCGTGGGTAGTGGAGAAGAGGCGATGGATTTCTTATACCATCGTGGCAAGCATAGCGCGGAAACGCCCTTGCCAGACCGGATTTTACTGGATTTGAAAATGCCAGGCATGGGAGGAAAAGAATTTCTTAGACGGATAAAGCAGGACGAGAAAATGAAAAAGATTCAAGTGGTTATTTTGACCTCCTCGGATTCTGAGAAGGACATCCTCGATAGCTACAACCTGCAAGCGAGTGGATACATAAAGAAACCAGTAGAACTGGGAGATTTCAAGCGAGTTATGAAAGAAATAGAAGCATACTGGTTTATAATATGTAAACTACCTCCGAAGGAGGAATGAAGATAGAAGAGGAGAGATGGGAGATGGGAGATGGGCAAGGAGGAATGAAGATGGAGGAAGAGACGAAAAAAACACCGGTAAAAATTCTCGTCTGCGACGACGACCCGGCATTCCGTAAATTGGTGCGAACATATTTACGATCGGCAGACACGGATTTCGTATTGAAGGAGGCAGGGCAAAAAGAAGAGATACAGGACGCTCTGGACAAGGGAGAAATTGATCTGGTGCTTATGGACATCCTGATGCCAGATAAATCAGGCATAGAATGGCTTGAAGAGATTGTTGAAAAGAAGATAGCACCCGTGGTCATGCTTACCGGGTTTGGAAGTGAAGAGATTGCGGTTCAGTCCATCCATGAAGGTGCTATTGACTACATTCCAAAAGACCACCTCACTAAGGATAGATTATTGAGCACCCTCAAAATAACACTGGAAACATGGAAGCGAAAGTTAGCGGAGGATGAAAAGAGGAGGCTATCGGGAGAGCTTGAGGCAAAGAATGCGGAGCTTGAAAGATTTGTTTACACGGTCTCCCACGATTTAAGGTCGCCACTCGTGACCATCCAGGGTTTCATTGGCATACTGCGAAAGGACCTCAAAAATAACGAAAAGGAAAAGTTAGAAGCTGACTTCAACCAAATAGAAAAAGCCGCTGTAAAGATGGATCGCCTGCTGAGCGATACGCTAAAACTATCACGCATCGGTCGTATAGTAAATCCGCCGGAGGATGTGCCATTTGGAGAAATTGTTCAAGAAGCTTTGGAGCCAACAGCAGTGAAAATAAAATCGGGCGGCGTTGTGGTTTCCGTGGCTGAAAACTTCCCAGTTGTTCACGTGGACCGCATGAAGATAGTCGAGGTGCTGATAAATCTTATTGAAAACAGCGTAAATAATATGGTTGAACAACTACATCCAAAGATAGACATAGGTTATCGGCTTGATAATGGTGAGTCCGTTTTCTTCGTGCATGATAATGGCATAGGCATTGAACCAAGCCAGCACGAAAAGGTGTTCGAATTGTTTTACAAAGAGGATAAAAAGAGTAAAGGGACTGGTGTCGGACTGGCAATCGTGAAACGAATAATAGAAGTGCATGGGGGTCGTGTGTGGATAGAATCAGAGAAGGAAAAGGGCTGCACGGTTTGTTTTACTTTGCCTGCCAAGTGGAAGAAAGAGGATAAGGATAATAATCATGAGTAAGGAAATCACCAAGCGCAAGCAGGACGAGCTGAAACTCCGTCTCGATGAGTGCAACGCCGCACTCAGGATTTTACATGAGAGTCTGTTTTCCGTCTTCAATCTTTGGAAGGAAGCAAACGAGGATTTGAAGCAGAATATCGCAGAGCGTAAGCATGCGGAAGAGGAACGTGAACGCCTTTTGAAAGAACTTGAAGCAAAGAATGAAGAGCTTGAAAGATTTGTGTATACCGTGTCTCACGACCTCAGGTCACCTCTTGTTACCATCCAGGGCTTTGTTGGCCTGCTTAAAAAAGATGTAGGGCAGAAAGAAGTAGAGAAAGTGGAAAGCGACTTAAAGCAAATAGAAAAAGCCGTCGTAAAGATGGATAGGTTACTGAGTGACACGCTGAAATTCTCTCGCGTGGGTCGTGTGGTAAACCCGCCAGAGGATGTGCCTTTTTGGATATCTTGTTCAAGAAGCATTGGACCAGACCGCGGCAAAAATAAAATCGAGTGGCGTTGAAATTTCGCTGGCTGCGGACTTCCCTGCTGTTCTCGTGGACCGTACAAGAATAGTCGAGGTGCTGGTGAATCTTATTGAAAACAGCATAAATTACATGGGTGAGCAATCGTGTCCAAAGATAGACATAGGTTATCGAATTGATGGCGATAGCAGTGAACCCGTGTTCTTTGTGGGTGATAATGGCATAGGCATTGACCAGGACCAGCACGAAAAAGTGTTCAATTTGTTTTATCAGGTGAAAAAGAAGACCAAAGAGGCTGGTACAGGAGTTGGGTTAACTATCGTGAAACGAATAATAGAAGTGCATGGTGGCAGTGTATGGATAGAATCAGGGAAGGGTAAAGGGTGCAGCGTGTGTTTTACTTTGCCTGTTCATAAGATATAAAGAAAAAGGACATAGATTTTGTTACAATATTTATAGGACAAAGACAAATAACAAATTAATATATATAAGAGGAGATGAAAGGAAAAGTTGTGATTTTGCTCGTAGAAGATGAAGAAGCACATGCAATGCTCATCATGCGAGTTCTCGAAGATGCACAGGTAGCCAAAGTAATCCACTGGGTCGCTGACGGTGGAGAAGCACTGGATTATCTTTTCCGTCGTGGAGAATATGTAGATGAGGGAAAAAGCCCACGACCTGATCTGATCCTTCTCGATCTGCGACTTCCAAAAATCGATGGTCTCGAAGTGCTAAAGGAAATAAAACAATCGGAAGAACTAAGAGGTATACCAGTAGTGATACTCACAACCTCTGAAAGTGAGACAGACATGGCCAGAGCGTATCATCAATACGTGAATAGTTACCTTGTAAAACCTGTTGACTTCACTAAGTTCAATGAGATGATAAGCGATTTGGGTTTTTATTGGCTTGTATGGAACCGACAGCCTGGGAGGATGAAGGAATAAGGAATATGCTCACCGTAATCGCTGCAAGAAGAGGAATATGACCGAACCGAAAGAGCAAGCAGGAGGAAATAAAACTATTTTACTGGTTGAGGATGAGGAGGCACATGCTGAACTCATTCGTAAGTTATTTGAGGATATTGGCTCTGATTGGAAGATCGAATGGGTTGCAAGTTTCAAAGAAGCGATGAAATGGCTGGCTGAAAATGAAAACAAGCCGCCTTCACTTATCATTGCTGACTATCTCCTACCGGACGGTGATGGTTTGAGCGTGATTGGAAAAGGGAGGAAGATGGGAGAGGTTGGCATTCCGGGAATTATCCTTACAAGTTATGGTTCCGAGCGATTAGCAGTTCGGTCGCTAAAATCTGGTGCTATGGATTATGTAACAAAAAACGCTGTGGAGTTACAGGATCTACCATGGACCGCAGAGCGTGTGTTACGAGAATGGCTGAATATCGCTGAGCGTAAACGAGCGGAGGAAGAACGTGAGCAGCTCTTAAAAGAACTTAAAAAAGAGAGAGACAAGTTGAAAAAGGCGATGGGACACATGGCGGATTTAAAGGAGGTAACAAGGATGAAAACCGATTTTTTATCCATAACGTCCCACGAATTAAAAACTCCTCTAACGCCTATGAAATCTCAATTACAAATGCTGCGGGAAGGATACGTGGGGAAATTAAATAAGAAACAAGAAAAGAGCATAGAGGTTGTTCTCAGAAATCTAACAAGGTTGGAAAACTTGATTGGGGATATTCTGGACCTTTCAAGAATAGAAGCAGGGAGGATTAAGTTGTCTTTTGATTCTATGAATCTCAATGGCGCAGTTAAAGAAGCAATAAAGATGCAGGAAGCATTTGCTAAGGGAAAAAATATTGAAATAAGTGCAAAGTTAGCAGAGATGCCAAACATAATTGGTGATGCTGAAAGATTAGGACAGGCAATAGGCAATCTATTGAACAATGCGATAAAATTCTCTGAAAAAGCAGGCAAAGTGATTATTGAAACTAAACGTTTGGGGAAAAATGTTCAGGTTAGTATAACAGATTATGGTATTGGGATTGCAAAAGCGGATCAAAAGAAATTGTTCAAACCGTTCTCTCAAATTGATTCTTCTATGAGAAGGGAACATGTTGGAACGGGTTTAGGATTAGCAATCGCTAAAGGCCTTATTCAAGCGCATAACGGCAACGTAGGGGCAGAAAGCGCATTAGGGAAAGGCTCAACATTTTATTTCTCGATTCCAATAACCCAAAAAATTACTAAAAAAGAAGCTCCTTATATTGGCTAATAACCACACGATTACACAGATTCTCACACAACTTTTTTACCTTCGGTAAAACCTTGACTAAAATATTCCTATAGATTTCCTTTTAGCACAGGTTTTCTTTTGTAAAAAGAAAAAGTGTTGTAAAATCTCGTGGTTTTATTCGCGCGGGAGTGCTAAAAAGCTCAAACCCAAAGGCGTTATCTTCGCCATGCTTTTCTCACCTGCTCGACTAATTAAATCAAATTGTGCGAAGAAGCTAAGAATAGAAGCGAGCTTTTTATCTGGCAAACAGATTTTTTCTTCAATTTCTTCTACTGAATGCCACTGTGAATCTTGCAAAAATTCCAATGTCTCATCGAGGACTTTCCCTTTTGGCTTATGCTCTTCAACCTGCATCTTTTCTATTGTCATATTTTATCCCCCCCTTTACTTTTTATCCCCTAAAATGTTATAGGTAGGAATAGGTGTTATATATAGACACTTAAAGTAAACAAACCGTTCAAAAATTAAACAATTGAGAAGTTTTTTCTTCATAAGTTTTATTTCTTGACTGTGGAGCGATGGTTGAAGCTCCGCTCAGCATGAGCTCCTTATTGGCATAGAAGGTGTACGCAACAGAACTCGCTTCAGAAGTTGGATTGTTCAGCTTGAAGGTGGTTATTATCTGCTTATCCGCCCTGGGAACAACAGCCATGTCCACCAGTTCTGAGCCTGGCACGGTCGTAAGCCAAAAACTGCCTATGATTAGTATTGCGAGCCAGACGATGATTATTTTAGTTATCATTTAACCCTCCCCCTCGATGTCCTTATCGCTTTCCGCCGCCCCTTCCCTATGTCATGCGCACCTATATTATACATATGTTAGTGACATGTATAGAAAGCACATATAAAGTTTTCGGTTTTTATAAAATTTTACCTGAATGGTAACCAATAAAACTCGTTCAACCGTTATTTTTCTTTTCCGCAACCGTTCTTATGGTCGTCTTCAAATTCCTTGCTATTTAGCCTTTTGCACTTTAGATAAGCTCCTTCACCTCTTTAGCATTCATTACATTTACTTCTCGCTCCAACCGATGCAACTCAACCTCACTCAATGTCCGTGCATCGAAGGGCATTATCAAACTACACTTGCTTATCGTGACGATGTCCACCATCGCCTGGACGAAACGAAGAACAACCTCAAATCCGTTCTGGGCAATGAGATATTCTGAACCTTCCAGCATGATTACGCCCTCAACTCCCATTTCCGAAAAATCCTTTACTGCTATGCTCAACTGTGTTATGTTTGTCGGAACAATATTGTTCTCTCCTTTGATATGCGTTAGCCAGATTATTTGTGCATCCGTTACATCGTATTCACTGCGAATATGCGAAGAATGAACCCTTGAGATGAGCAATCCTTTAAAACCGTATTTAATCAGTTTGCTGAACAATTTGAAACCCGTATCAGGTTTTTCCTCAACGAGCAAATACCCTTTACCTTGCTTGAATAATCTATGCAACACAAGTAGCTCAAGGTCTTTCACTCTCACTTCCGCATGTTTACGCTCGCGGATTTCCTGCTTCAGTTGTTCGTTTGCCTTCACCAGTTCTGCGGTACGTTCCTTTACTCGACGTTCCAGTTCGTCATGTGCCTTTTGCAGCGCCTTCTCCGCACGCTTGCGCTCGGTGATGTCAACCCAGTTTGCCAGGTAATACTTTAATTCCCCATTGCTTTTCACTGGTGTAGGAATTATCTCAACCCAGAATCGCTCCCCATTCTTCCTTTGAAACCGCTCCTCAACTTCCCTCGCTCCCTTGCGCATAGCTTCTTTAAATTCTGCACTACTCTTTTTTAGCCTTTCTTCCGTCCACCAGGGGTAAGGGGCTTTCTTGTAAATCAAACACAATTAAAATTTTAAAAAAGTTTAACTTGCCAAAAAGAATGGCAGGGGTGTAGTAGCGGCATCCCTTGGGACTGTGAATCCCAAGACCTGGGTTCAATTCCCAGCTCCGGCCCTTAAATTAAACGAGGATAACCAAATGACGTCAGAACCAGGAGTATTGATAGTGCTTGAAGGAGCAGACGGGGCGGGCTTATCAACGCAGACGGCTGTTTTGGCAGCGCACCTTAGGAGTAAAGGCGAGGTTTCGGTTATTTCGACAAAGGAACCAACATCATCGCATATTGGAAATTTAATCAGGTCTGCACTTAAACATGAGTGGAAACCGTCTCTG
>CABGHH010000053.1 GCA_902158745.1 Candidatus Methanolliviera sp. GoM_asphalt | reverse complement strand
ATGAATTGATCTCATCGTCAAATTTTGACTTTGAAATAAGCTGTTCTGTGCCATTAATAGATAAAAAAGACGTTTTTGAGTCTATAAAGAGAGATAATCGGGTAAAAATTTTTGAGATTAAAGATGTGGTTGAAAAAAATCTTTCGACCACAAAATCCAAAAAATCATATTACGTGAATTTTGGCTTTATTTTGGACGTGTTGCTCAAAGAAAAGACGATAACACACGTATTGAGCACTTCTGGAGATCACTTCGATAATGTCCCAACATTGTTGGAAAAACTGAAAAAAGATTTCGATATTTATATAGCCACAGGAGATACTAAAAAAAGTGCAAAAAAACTTGCAAAGACGTTGGGTATAGAAGAAAAGAGGATATTTCCTCTTGCAACACCAAAGATCAAGGAAGATATTATCAATGAGTTGAAGAAGCACTATGAATCTGTTACGATGGTTGGGGATGGTATAAATGACCTTTTAGCGTTCAAAGCATCAGATTTAAGTATTTTATCGACCCAACAAAAACAGAAGATTCCAGAGATACTCGTCGAATCTGTAGATTACGTCGTAGATGATCTGCTCGATATACTGAAAATCGGAGAGATTAGAATAAAGCCAGGGCCCGGATTTGAACCGAGGTAAGTCGGTCTGCAGCCGACTGCATAGCCTCTCTGCCACCCTGGCGTCCTCGATTTTAGGTATTTTGGATCGTTCTTATGGACAATATTACTCTTTTTTATTATCTTTCTCCTCCTCTTTTTCTGGTGGTTGTCTATAAAAAAGGGCTCTCTGTGCCTCTAATTGCTTTTTCATATATTCCCTATACGCCGGAGAACGTTGCCAAAGTATTCCCTTAATAGTCAGGGGTATGATCCAAACCGGCACTAATCCCCACAGAGCTATGAAGAGAAGCATACCTCGATGGATAAACCAAAAATATTCCGCCTGAAGATCTAACTCTCTTATAGTTCCCCTGATGTCATCCAGCCCAGTTTGATAGGTGACCGAGTTTATATCCATCGATTCAAGTTGCTTTGCTCTCTCTACCGATCTATTCAACGCTCTTCTTATGAGCAACATATTATTATCCGGTTTTTTGAATACCAATGCGGCATATCCTTCATTACATCCCCATTTATCCATACCGTCTCTTGTATTTATCAAAAATTCCTTCATATCTTTAGGGTTTGATGAGACCTGTGCCCTATTTAACCACGCGGTTGTATCTCTAGAGACACAATAATCATAATATACTCCTAATGTGCCAACGATCATCGTATATATGACCAATATCACCACAATTTTCCAAGTCTTCATCTTTAATATTTTTCCTCCAGAAAACCATCTTTTGGTGAGAATTTACAATTTATTTATAAAGTTTGTTATTCAGATGTCCAACCCAATGATCCTCTTATAGTTCCAAATATCAATCACATATTCATACAGTCCTTCTAATCGAAGATTGGATCGTTTGACCTTTTATATTCCTAATGCCTTACGTTTCTCTTCAATGACTCCTATTATCTTTTCTGCCGCGATATATGGATCTGCTTCGACATAGAACTTTCCGCCAAATATATCCTCGATATCATCGGTCAAAAACTTGACAACTCTCTCGCTAGCTGCTATGTTCGGTTGATCTCCTATGTGTGTGAATATCCCCAATAAAACGGTCCAAATACCAATTGGTATCGCCTTTTCTGCAATATATTCCGGCGCAGATCCCGCTACGGGAAGCTGATCGATTCTTACATGGAGATAATTCGCGACTGCATTTAGCACCTCTTCGATCCTCGAGTTATCAACGCACGCGCCCATGAATATGCAAGGTGGAACGGCATCTAGATCGTTTGCCTTTGCGACCGCATCCATAACCTTTTTTAAACCCTCGCCAACGCCAGGATATGAAGAATCTGGCTTCAATAAATCGTGATAAGAAGCTACTGTCGCGACGCATCCCGTTAATACGACCAGGATATTATTTTTAATTAACTCTCTTATCAGTTCGACCGTTCTAAATCCGTAAGTGTCTCTTGGAGTGACGCACCCGATTACCGCGCAGATTCCTCGAATGTTTCCATCTTTTATTTGATCGACGAGCGCCCCAATAGGATCTCCAGGCTTTACCTTATCCAATACCTTAAGAAGTTCTTCCGTCGAAAATCCCGCGACCATTTCGTGCGGCTCGTAGTCTGGGATAAACACCTTTGATTGATCCCTATTTTTATAGTTCTCAACTGCCATATCTACGATCTTTTTTCCGATCTCTTCTGCTTTTTCTGCATCGAATTCGATGTATTCGGCACCCTCCATTTTTGACATCGGATCTGTCATGATCACCTTTGTATGGAAATTTTTCGCTGCATCCACGACCGCGGGTTGTGTGCACTGAATATCCGCCACGAAAAGTTCTATTGCTCCTGTCGCGATCGCGAGTTCCTGTTGTAATATGTCTCCGCCATAATTCACGCCTTTTCGCATCAATACCTCCATACCTGTACAACACATCCCAACCAAATTGATCTTCGGCTTATTTTCTTTTTCTTCTTTTTCATCGTTGTATTCCTCCGTCGCGTCGATGATCGCATCTGCTAATAGCGGTATATGCCCATGAACAACGATATTTATTTCATCTCTTTTTATGACAGTCAGATTTGTCTTTATTTTTGTTATATTTGGAATTCCTAAAAGTATATCCTGGATCGTCGTCGCCGGATACATACCACAGTACGCATCGACGAGACCCAATCGGCACGCGCCCAAAAGTAAATTTTTCATATCCGCATCCATTCCCATCGCGATCCTATTTTGAGCCTCCATGATCTCAGGACAGGCGCCGTTGATGAGAATGTTCTTATCTTCCCATAATTTCTGTCTATCCTCAAGTGCTCTATACAGTAACATCTTTGGCGTGCCCTCGAGTTTCGATATGTCATCCAAGATTGTATCTGCGATCTCAGTTGCTTTCTTCTCATCTGTATTAGCTCCACTTAGCCCGAGACCTTTATAAACACAATCGAGCTTTTCTTTCTCTTTGATCGAATAGGCAGTTATTGATCCGTCGCCAACGCCTCTTAATATATTTGCGACCCTTCTTGCATGCCCAACGTGTGCGGACGCTCCGATCGTCGTCTCAGATACCAAATTTTTTGATACAATGATGTCTTTGTTCATTCCACAGACGCCATGCGTCTTCACGTTCACACATGGGCCTTGCTGGCAAGTCGTACACGTCGCCTGAAATGGTGCATCTTTTGATCTCGCGTGGTTCTCCTTGTATCTCTCCCAAACCGTTCTTATTCCGAGTTTTTTCGCCCGCTTTCGCATCTCTTCGGTGACGGGATCGACGACAAATTTCTCTCTTTTCATAATTATCACATGGGATTTGCTCTTCTTGATATTACTAATAAAACTTTGTTTCTCTCAATTAAATCCGATGATCCTTCTCACCTCGTCCATATCAATGTTTCTCTCTACGATCGAGGCAAGAAGCTCAAATTGATCGCCCTCTTCAATCCTTCTCCTTTTAATTCCTCTTCTTTCGCAGAGATAATCCAGGAACGCGTCTTTGAAATTCTCATTCTCAAATATTCCATGCAGATATGTCCCAAATACCAGTCCTGTATCATCCACAGATCCATCTTCACCGAAGATCGGATTCTTTGACCTCGTCTCTCCCATGTGTATCTCATAGCCCCATATCTTCTCTCCATCTATCTTCCCAAGTATGGGCCCTTTACCATGAACCGTCTTCTCCACCTGCACCGTTCTCTTTCTGTACGATTCAAACTTTGTCTCTACATCGAGCAGTCCCAAACCATCCATCTCGACATTATCTCCACCTTCTAACCCCTCATCGATGATCCTTTTCCCAAGCATCTGATAACCACCGCATATTCCGATTATTGGAATTTTTCCACGTTCTTTGATGATTTCATCAAATAAATTGCCCTCTTTTAGCTCTATCAAATCTTTTATCGTATTCTTCGTCCCGGGAATGATTATCGCATCTGGATTTCCAAGCTTTTCTGATAATGAGATATATCTAACATTTGCTTCTATCTCGAGCGGTTCAAAATCGGTAAAATTTGAGATTCTCGGCAGTCTTATGATCGCTATCTCTACCCCCTCGCCGGGTCTTTTATCCTGTATAGAGACGGAATCCTCGCTCGGTATATTCATATCAACATAAGGGAGAACCCCTAAGACGGGTATCTTTAGCATCTCTTCGATCTCATCTATTCCCGGCTCAAGTATCCTTCGATCTCCACGAAATTTGTTTATCACGATCCCTTTCACCTGTCTTTGAATATCATCAGGCAGAAGCTTTATCGTACCATATATACTTGCAAAAACACCCCCTCGCTCTATATCTGCCACGAGTATGATTGGAGCTCTCGTCAATCTCGATACAAATGTGTTGGCTAGATCTTGTTCGTATAGATTTATCTCCGCTGGGCTTCCAGCCCCTTCAATTATAATTAGCTCGTTCTCAAAAGACAGAGTTCTTAACGCCTCTTCAACGACATTTGAAAGTTCTCTAGATCTGGCATAATATTCTCCAGCTTCCACATCTCTGAATGGCTCGCCCATAAGGACGATCTGTGAAGTGGTATCCCCTTTTGGTTTCAAGAGGATAGGGTTCATCTCCACTCTCGGTTCCAATCTTGCACCCTTCGCCTGTATCGCCTGGGCTATGCCGATCTCCTTTCCATCTCTTGTAACCCAGGAGTTTAAACTCATGTTTTGAGCCTTAAATGGGGCTACTTTGATCCTTTCATTCACGAATATTCTGCATAGTGCCGTAACGAGAATGCTCTTTCCTGCATGGGACGCTGTTCCCTGTATTATCAGTATATTCGAGCCGAATTTCTCTTCCACACCTTCATCCGATATTCCTCCAAATATTTAATCTAATGGTTTTTATATCATCGATGAGATCTCGATTCTTGTGAAACCAAGACACGGGGGAAGAATGTTAAGCATCGCGGAGAGATATAAAAAGAGTCCAGAAGATTTCATAGAGTTCAGTGCCAGCATGAATCCCCTTGAGATGGATTTAAAAGAGGTTGTTTTGAATTCACTTGATAAAATAAGATATTATCCGGATAACAATTACGCTATGCTAAAGTCTGCGATCTCTTCGCTTCACGCGGTCGCAAAAGAAAATATATGCGTTGGAAATGGATCTGTGGAGATGATCAGGAATTTTTCCCATGCTCTTCTTAAGAGAGGAGACAAGATCTTGATCCCACAGCCAACATTTGAAGAATACGAATATAACGGAAGGATCTTCGGTGCAGAACCAATATTTATCGAATATGGAAAATTTGAGGAACTTGATAAGATTTTACCTGATATAAAGATCTTCTTCCTCTGCAACCCCAACAATCCAACGGGAAGACTGATAAAGAAGAGAGAGATGAAAAGAATAATGGAGATCTGCATAGAGAACGATTGTTATCTATTTGTGGATGAGGCTTTCATTGAATTATCTTCTCCAAGCGAAAGTTTAGTAAAAGAGGCATCTTGCGAAGAGAAGTTATTCGTTTTAAGGTCTTTGACAAAATGTTTCTCCATCCCCGGTTTGAGGGTTGGATACGGGATTGGAGATGAGGCGATCGTCGAAAGAATAGAGGAATTGAGACTTCCTTGGGATATCGGTTGCATAGAGGAAGAGGTGGCATGTTATCTTTTAAGAGAGGGAGAATCTTTTTTAGAGATTTCCAGAGATTACATAAGAGAAGAGAGGGAATGGGTTGAGAAGAGATTGTTGGAGCTTGGTTTAAAACCTCTGAAGAGCGATACTAACTTTTTAATGGTAAATGTAGAACCTTTCTCCTCAAAAGATCTCTCCGAAGAACTCATAGAGAAGGGTATCATCGTGCGCGATTGTAGCTCTTTTCGTTCTCTCAAAGAAAGATATATAAGAGTAGCGATAAGGAAGAGGGAAGATAATGTAAGGTTATTGGATGCTTTCAAAGAGATTATGGGGTGATAAAGATAGAGTTACTCTTAAAAGCACTGATACTTGCTTTTCTTCTCGATATTGCATTTGGAGAGCCTGTAAGGATACTGCATCCGGTCGTCTGGATGGGAAAAATAATAGAGAAACTCGCGGATGCCGGGAGGAAGATAAGAAGAAAGGAGAGAAAGAAGATCTATGGATTCTTCATCCTCTTTCTCTGCCTATCTTTGGCGGGTGGGCTTGGTTATATCTTACAAAGTTATTTGGGGTCATCTTCTAAGGTCTTCTCGATCTTGATACTTGCTTACCTTATAAAAAGTTGTTTCTCGTTCAATTCGCTGATAAGATCTTCTCATTCTGCATACCGATCGATAAAGAGAGATTTAGATGAAGGAAGAGAGAAGGTCGGAAAGCTGGTGAGTAGAGATGTGAAAAGATTGAACGAGAGAGAATTGATATCTGCCGTGATAGAATCGACTTCCGAGAACTTTGTCGATGGATTTCTCTCTCCGCTCTTTTATCTCGCTTTATTTGGTCTTCCTGGAATACTCGGCTTCAAGATCGTCAGCACGTTGGACTCGATGATCGGCTATAGGAATGAGAGATGGAACGAGATCGGTTTTGCATCCGCAAAGATGGACGACGTATTGAACTTCATACCGAGCAGACTCTCCATCTTGATAATCTCGATCTCTTCTTTGAAGATAGATTTGAGGACCGTTTTTATAGAGAGCAGAAAGGTTGAGAGCCCAAACTCCGGTTATCCGATGGCGTCCGTGAGTTCGGCTTTGAAGGTAAAACTGACTAAACCAGCTCACTACGTTATAGGAGAGAGATTCAGGGATGTTGAAGCAGAGGATATAATCAAAACAGAGAATATCATCATTCGATCGTGTATTCTCTCCTCTATTCTGATCATTTTGAGCATCTATTTTACGGGTTTACCATTAATTTAGATCTTTGTACCACAAATTATATATCTTTTATAGCTCATAATGTGCTCAATGGAGGTTTTGTAGGCATTTCTCCCCGGTAAGAACGGAGTCTCCCGGTCTATTCATTTATGAAAAGAATCTCAGATGAAAAAATATCTCAACCTTTGATCAAACCCGATAGGATAGAGAGCAGATCATACCAATTATCCCTCGCAGAGAAGGCGCTCACTAATAATAGCCTGATCGTTCTTCCCACAGGTTTAGGAAAGACAGTAATCTCTCTGATCGTGGTCGCATCCAGATTATCAGAATTTAAGGAGGGGAAAGCCATAATTTTGTCTCCGACTAAGCCACTCGTCGAACAACACGCCCGCTTCTTCAGAGATTCTCTCAACATAAGAGAGGAGGAGATCTTAACCTTTACGGGGGAGCTCTCACCGGATAAGAGAGAGGAGATGTGGAAGAGAGGAAAGGTTATCATATCGACTCCACAGGTAATAGAGAACGACCTGATAACAAGAAGAATAGATCTTGAAGACGTCGTACAGATAACTTTTGATGAGGCACACCGTGCCGTTGGGAACTATTCTTACGTCTATATCGCCAAGAGATATCTTGAGGAAGGAAAGAATGTCAATATCATGGGAATCACCGCCTCTCCCGGAAGCGACGAGGAGAAGATAAGAGAGGTATGTGAAAACCTCCACATAGAGAAGATAGAGATAAAAGATGAGAGCGATCCTAGCGTCTTCCCTTACGTCTATGATAGATCCCTTCGATGGGTGAGGGTGGAGATGTCAGAGGGGCTAAGAGAGATAAGAGATCTTTTGACCGGGATTTTAGATGATCGGATGAAAAAACTAAAGGATCTCGGCATGATCGGTTCTTATGCAAAAGATCTATCAAAGAAAGAGCTTCTTGGGTTACAAAATGCTGTAAGGAAGAAGCTGATAAGAGAGCCGTCGAGCGACCTTTTTAGCGCGGTTTCTATCCTGGCAGAGATATTAAAACTAAAACACGCCGTAGATCTGGCAGAAACGCAAGGGTTTGGCACCCTAACAAAGTATCTGGAACGTTTGAAGAACGAAGGGGTATCAAAGGGTGGAAGTAAAGCCGCGAAGAGAACCATAGGGGATAAGAGGTTCACTAAAGCTCTTTATCTATCTGAAAATATGGACGAGAAGAATCCAAAGATGGAGGAAGTAAAGAGGATAATCTCCAATAAACTGATGAAAAACAAAGATTTGAGGATAATCGTATTTACCAATTACAGAGATACTGCTAAGTTGGTCGTTAAAGATATAGAAGAATTGGAGGGAGCAAAGCCCATTAGATTCGTCGGACAGGCAAATAGAGAAGGAGATAATGGGTTAAGACAGAGCCAACAGGTAGAGATAATTGAGAAGTTCAAATCTGGAGAATACAATGTTCTTGTAGCTACCTCTGTTGGGGAGGAGGGGTTGGACATACCATCGACCGATCTTGTCATCTTTTATGAGCCGGTTCCGTCGGAGATAAGAAGCATTCAGAGGAAGGGTAGAACGGCGAGGAGAAGACGTGGAGAGGTGGTCATCTTGATGACGAGGGGAACCAGAGATGAGGCATATTACTGGATAAGTAACAGGAAGGAGAAGGAGATGAAGAGAGTTGGTAGAGAGAATCACCTCCTTCAACGTCAAGAAGAACGTCAAGAAGATCAAAAAAAGGTGGCAGACTTTGATGATGCAGCGGTGGAAGTCATCGTGGATCATAGGGAGCTTAGATCTGCCGTGACCAAGAACCTCGAGGAGAAAGGATTGAGGATAAAAGTTAAGACGCTGAACGTTGGGGACTATGTCGTAAGCGATAGGGTGTGTATCGAGAGAAAGACGGACATCGACCTTCTCGATTCGCTCTTCACAAAGGAGAGGGATATATTTAAGCAGATGTCAAACCTTAGAAGGGCTTATGAGAGACCAATTCTGCTGATAGAGGGGGAGGGTCTCTATACAAGGAGAAACGTCCATCCAAACGCCATAAGAGGAGCATTAAGCTCTATAATCGTGGATTTTGACGTGTCTATCTTGATGAGCAGAGATTCAGAAGATACTGCAGGCTTAATATATTCTATGGCAATGAGGGAACAGAAGAGGAATAGACGGCTACCATCTCTTCATGATGATAAGACCTCTAAGACATTGAGAGAAAAACAGGAATATCTCGTCTCTTCTCTCCCAAATGTCGGTATCCAAACTGCTAAATCTCTTTTATTCCACTTTGGATCTGTTAGATCGGTCTTTAATGCGAGAAAAGAAGAGTTGATGGAGGTGGAGAACGTCGGAGAGAAGACCGCAGTGGAGATAAGGAAGGTGATCGATGAGAAGTATTGATCTTACCATCCGAATTATTTCCACATAAAATCTCTAAAACTTCATCGGGATCTCCGAACACAACGCGTTGAACCACTT
>CABGHH010000052.1 GCA_902158745.1 Candidatus Methanolliviera sp. GoM_asphalt | reverse complement strand
CGAATATGTTATTATGACCAAGAGATCGTTCTTCTCTGAAAGTTTTGATAGGCAGACGGATGATTTGCATTCTTCTATCTTTATTTCCTTTTCTAAGAAGGAGTCAAAACACGCCGTTATCCCCATCGTTCCATTTATGGCTGTTTGAACCTCTCCAAAATCCTTTAAAGATTTGATCACCTTTTTTGCAAAACCCGCATCAAAGATCTTTGGTCCATGAAAGAATACGCCAATTCTCATATTGTTCATGCTTTAATTTTGCTCAAAAGATAAATAGTTTCTTATATAAAATATTGGGTTATCCGACAAGGCAGAATGCCAATAGAAAAATTTATTAATCAATGCCCATACGTGAAAATATCATGAAGATAGGAGTTGCTTCAAGTGGAAAAGGGGGTCTTGACGATATGACCTCACCAGTCTTTGGTAGGTGTCCAGCTTTTACGATAGTCGAAGTAGATGAAAAAGAGATAAAAGGTTCCTATACTGTTAATAACAGCTTTTCAGGGGCAACCGGTGGTGCCGGAATCCAGTCCGCTCAGATGCTGATAAATGAAGGCATAAAAGTCATCATCGCTGGTAATTACGGGCCGAACGCGTCGACGGTCTTTGGCCAGGCAGGTGTTGAGATGGTTTCTCTACAGGGTATACCGGTAAAGGATGCCGTGATGAAATATTTAAGTGGAGAGGTGAAGGGCGGTATCACACAACCGACTGGTCAACCTATGTCTGGACGTGGCGCAGGCATGGGACGAGGTATGGGTACAGGTATGGGACGAAGCATGGGACGAGCAGGAACAATGCCGCCCACGCAGGCATCAGGTCCATTCGTCTGCCCAAATTGTGGGTGTACGATGCCAAGAACTAAACCAAGTATGAAATGCCCGAACTGTGGAACTGAAATGATGTAAGGTGATTAAAATGAAGTTATGCATACCAAGTGTAAACGAGGAGGGTTTGGATTCCTACGTTCATCAACATTTTGGCAGGTGTCCGTATTACACACTGGTAGATGAGGATACAGAGGAAGTGAAAGTTTTTAATAATACGAGCGAGCATCTTGGAGGAGTCGGTCTTCCACCTGAGCTGATAAAGAAGTATGGTGTAGATATTATGCTCTGCGCGGGCCTCGGGCCCAAGGCGGTGGGCATGTTTGAGGAATTGGGCATAACGGTTTATGTAGGCGCCGCAGGCACAGTAAGAGACGCAACCGAACAGTGGAGATTAAATAAACTGCAACTTGCCACGTTTGACAATGCTTGTAAAGAGCATACGTATCGAATATGAATGTTGGGATAATAAGGTGCGCGCAGACGGAGGATATTTGCCCGGGCACGATGTGTTTTAAGGTCATAAGGGAGAGAAAATTGGCATTTGAGCCTTATAAGAATGAAGATATTGAGATCATCGGTTATGTTACCTGTGGAGGATGCCCAGGAAAGAAGGCGATACCGAGGGCGAAGATGATGATCGAAAAGGGGGCAGATACAATCGTCATCTCGTCGTGTATAACGAGGGGCGTGCCGATCGGATTTCCATGCCCGTTTTCCGAGACGATAAAGGATAACATAGAGAAATTAAACGTTAACGTGATAGACTGGACGCACTAAAACAAATTAGAGGTCTCACATGCAAGAATTCAAAGGATTTTTGAACATTTCACAAAAGAACAGTCCTACCGAAGGTAGGACGTAGGATATGAAAAAACCATAGGTTTTTCATGATAATCTCTGTGGCAAGTGGTAAGGGTGGCACGGGTAAGACGACGATCGCGGTGAATCTGGCGATCTCACTTAAAGACGTCAATTTCATCGATTGTGATGTTGAGGAACCGAATGCCCATATATTATTGCATCCGAAGATAGATGAGAGGATTGAGGTCTTTAGAAAGATTCCAAAGGTGGATTTAGAGAGATGTAACTTTTGTGGAAAGTGTGCAGAATTTTGTGCGTTCAATGCCCTGGCGGTATTGAAGGATAATGTGATCGTCTTTCCAGAACTGTGCCATGCTTGTGGAGGATGTGGGATAGCGTGTCCAGAAGATGCCATAGACGAAGAGATGATCCCTACCGGAATATTAGAAAGGGGCAGATGCGAAGATGGGATAAAATTTGCATCCGGATCGTTAAACGTCGGGGAACCGATGGCACCCCCTTTGATAAATGTGGTTAAAGAGGAGATAAAAGACGATTGTATAAATATAATCGATGCTCCCCCAGGTACTGCCTGTCCGATGGTCTCATCTGTTCATGGCAGTGATTACTGCATATTGGTAACCGAACCGAACCCTTTCGGTCTGCACGATCTTAGGATGGCAGTTGAGGCTTTAAGAATATTAAAGATGAATTTTGGCGTCGTGATAAATAAGTCGGGAGACGATAAGATCATCGAGGATTTCTGTTCGGATGAAGATATTCCTATCCTGATGAGAGTCCCTTATGATAGACATATAGCCGAGCTATACTCAAAGGGGATCGCATTTTCTACGGAGATTGAAGAGTATAAAGAGGAATTTTTGTCCCTCTTTGAGAAGATAAGAGGAAAATAGTCTTTCTGTATGCTTCTGCAAAAGGTTTATCTTATCCAAATTTTACCACGCACAAAGAGGTAAGATGAAAGATCCGATTAAAATAGAGTTTAAGCCGGATTTAACCTGTTGCGTCGGATGTATGGCCGAAAGATATTATTGGAAACTCGCGGACGAATATATGATCTCTTTGGATGACGAACCAGAGGTGGAAGAGAAGATAGAGATGCTAAGGACTTTTTTGGAGGAATACAACATGGAAAAGATTCGAAGTGAGACTGAAGAGCTTCTAATAAAAGGTAAAGAGCCGACTGTGATCTTAGAAGGAAATAGTGAGAAACTCAAGGTAGAGATCAGGTGAAGGAAAGAGTGAGAGGAGAGAGTAAGCCCCCTTCTGTTTTGGCGGCATTCATCTAAGCGTCTAAAAGACTTGCACCTGCGAGGTTTCGCCGTTTCAACGATCCTGCCCGAATCCTCAATGGCTTTTAACCACATCATCGTCATCTTTCGTGCAGACGTGTCGTTTCTGTGCCAGAGCCCACCCTCTCGGGAGGTAGATAATCCTACTCGCTTATTTGTGGTGGGGGGACTTTCCTCAGCACCCATAAGGCACCGGCAGCCGCCCTTCTCCTCTCATCATATCTATACAAGAACAAGATTTAAATGTTTTCATCATGAGATAAAATAAAATTAGGTGTTAAGATGCTCGATTCTCTCTATGAAAGGACGCTTTATAAGAAGGAAACGATCAACAAAAAATTCAGGGATTCTGAGATAAAGTCAAAACCAGCCAATTTTTGGAAGGAGTGGCAGATAAACGAGGATGACTCTAAGTTCACGATCTGTGGGGGAGATGGGAGCTTCAATAAAATAGAGTTCAGGCGTTTTATGCTCTATGCAATCGATGCAGAATGTTTGATCTATGACAACGATGAGCTGAAGAGTGTTCAAAGTTGTGAGGTCGATATACTTCCCCCCTATGGATACAACAGAGAAAGACTGGAAAATTATATGGGTATCCTCGAGATGAAGACCAATTTGAAGGCTTTAGAGGAATATGATATAGATATAATGTTATTTGACGGGTCTATTTTAGGAAATATTATCAGGCCACCTCATTTTATAAGGGGGTTTACGAAAAGAACGAAAGATGAGATGATAAAGGCGTATCTGCCAGCGCTGAAAGAAAAAATTGAAGAATCATCTTCCGATCTATCCACTCTCAGAAGAGATCTCAAAGAAGATATCGAACCGATGATCTATTTAGAATACTTAGAAAAGCTTCTTGTGATATACCGTCTTATAGAGAAAAAGAGGAAGATCGTGGCAATATCGAAGACATCAACAAGTAACAGATATTTCCGCTCAAATATTCCGGATATGGCAATATTTGAAGAGTTCAGTAATAAAGAGGGCTATTCTAAACCTAAGTATCTGGAAGTTTCAGATATCGTTAAATGGAAGTTTCCGACCTCTGAGTTGGATAGATTATTTAAGGGAATGACCTTTACGATCTTTTATGTCAGGCTGGAAGACCTTAAAAATATCTTAAAATTTGAACTGCCTTACAGGTTATCTGATAGTGAGGTTACAGAAATTTTGGAAAAAGTGAAGAAGATCAGCACGGACGGTTATCCTTATCTCTTGAAGAGAGCACATAACGATGTCATTATTCGAGATGGAGATATGGAGAGGATATCAAAGATTCTCGGTCTCTTTGAGAGAACGGGAAGGGAGATGTTATGAGGGATAATGAAGAGAGGATCATAGGGCGGTGCATCGGTGAGACGTCTCCGCTTGCTCTGACATTCATATCCAAGAAGACGCCGAAGGTCGGGGAGTACGTGGTGCTGGATTACGGTGGTACGAAGGTACTTGGTATGATAGAAACGTTGAGTGGGTGCAGTACATCCATAACTGAGAAGATATATAATCCTGAGACCGTCGAGAAGATCAGAGAGATCGAGGGAGAGGATCATTACACGCGGGGGAGCATTAAAATTCTTGGGGACGTGGAGACGTTGAGGATTCCGAGGGTTCCTCCGAGTCCGGGAATCGAGATCAGGATCGCAGATGAAGATACCTTGAAGAAGGTATTTAGCGGCGGCAAAGACGAGTTGAAGATAGGAGATCTGATAACGCAAGAGGGGGTCGCCGTTGAGTTAGACGTCAATAAGATGGTAACACGGCACCTCGCCATACTCGCCATGACGGGGGCTGGAAAATCTAATACGGTCGCCGTCATTACGGATGGCATCTTAAAGTTTAAAGGAAGCGTCTTGATCTTTGATATGCATTCAGAGTACGTCGATGCGGAATTTGATGGGGGGACGAACGTCATAGAACCCCACATCAATCCGCTCTATTTATCCCTACCAGAATTCGCTAAATTGGCCAATATTCCCGGAGACGCTTACGTTCAAGAGAGATACTTCAGAATGGCATACGGAGATGTAAGAAATTCTGTGAGGGGAGGCAGTATCTCAAATAAAGAGTTCTTCAATTCTATTCAAGAGAAGCTCGACGAATTTTTGGAGATGGAGGATTACAAGGGCGATAAAAAGCCAATAGTAGCGGTTAAAAACAAGTTAGATGACTTAATCGAAAGATATAGAAATATTTTGTCTCTAAATGCGCCGGATCTCGTGGAAGAGATAAAGTTGAGTGCTGCAAATGTGATCGATCTCGGCTCTGTCGATGAGGATGCCGCGGATGTGATCGTGAGCCATACATTAAGTAATCTTTTGAAGAAGATAAAGAGGGGAGATCTCAGTTTTCCCGTCTTTGTCGTCCTCGAAGAAGCGCATATACTCGCCCCGAAGAGCAGATCAACACTCTCAAAATACTGGATAGGCAGGATCGCGAGAGAAGGGAGAAAATTTGGCATCGGATTGTGTATGGTCAGTCAGAGACCAAAATCGCTCGATCCTGAATCGCTATCCCAGGCGAATAATATGATCATCTTAAGATTGATCGAACCTACGGATCAGAGGCACGTTCAGGAGGCAAGCGAGAGTCTGAGCGAGGATCTATTGAAACAGCTCCCCTCGTTGAATATAGGAGAGGCAATCGTTCTTGGGCCCATGACGAGGGTTCCCGCACTTGTGAAGATCGACGAATTTAAGGGAAAATTATTGGGTGGAGACATTAACATCGTTGAGAAATGGAGAAGATTAAAGGAAGAAGATGAAAGGGAGTTAAAAGAGCAGGAAAAAGAGATAAGCGAATTTATGGAGTATTAAAATGAGATTTGTCCACATATCTGATAATCATCTGGGGTTCAGGCAATTCGGACTCTTCGAGCGAGAGAATGACTTCTATGATGTCTTTGATCGTGCAGTGGAAGAGATCATCGAGGAGAGACCTGACTTTGTTATTCATTCTGGAGATCTCTTCGAGGCATCGAGACCTCCCACGAGGGCACTCCTGCTCGTTCAAAGATCTTTTTCGAGATTGAAAGATGAAAATATTCCAATTTATGCCATTCCGGGGAATCACGACACCATAATGAGAAAGAATACATATCCACCCCAGATATTGTATGAGATGTTCGGTTTAAAACTTATAGGTCAAAAAAATCCATTTTATGTACATGACGGAGTTTTTATAGGAGGGTCTCCATATATCTCAAAATATTATTCCAAATCTCTCAAGGAAAGAATAAAATTTCTCGGAGAGAGATCCAAAGATTACGATAAGAGTATTCTCGTCTTGCACCAGGCGATAGATAAGTATCTCCCTTATGAATTTGAATTGAAGATCGGTGACCTGCCGAGATGCTTCGATTATTATGCTCTTGGCCACATTCATAATCGAATAATAGACGATTTTGGGCGCGGCAGATTGGCATATCCCGGAAGCACGGAGATCTGGAGGATAGATGAATTAAAAAATTACAGAAAGAAGGGAAAAGGGTTCTATTTGGTCGATTTAGATGGAGATCTCCCTGATGTGCAGGGAGTAAATTTAGAGATGTCGAGGGATGTGATAGAAAGAAATATCGAATTTTCGGAGTTCGAAGAGAAGATTGAGAAACTAAAAAGATCTATCGAAGAGATGGAGAGGCTGCCTATGCTATACCTCACGGTCAAGGGAGATTTTGAGAGATCCTTCGTGCATAAGAAGTTGATAGATTCCCTCTCAAATATTTCTCTGCACATCAGGGTGAATTACGATCTTGAAGACGATATTGAAGGGGGAGAATATTACAAGAGCAGTGAAGGTTCTCTTAGCATCAAAGATATGATTAAGATGTATTATGGAGAAGAAAAGAAAGAGTATTCAACCTTCGCTCTCTCTCTATTTGATCTTTTATCGTCCAATAAGATCGAAGATGCAGAAGAACTCACGGAAAAATTTTACGAGGGATTCAAGTGATCATCGACCGCGTCCGTATGAAGAATTTTAAGTCCCACATAAACAGCGATATCAAACTCGATACGGGAGTTTCGCTGATCTTGGGAGAGAACGGAGCGGGAAAATCGAGCATCTTAGAAGCGATCAGTTTTGCACTCTTCAAAGAATATTCGGCTAAGAAGATCGAGAGGTTGATCAATAACGATTCCGATGAGATGTCCGTAGAGGTCGAATTTATCGCGAACGGGAAGAGATATAAGGTCTTTCGAGGTAGGGGTAGGAGATCCAGCCCAGACGCCGTGCTGTATCGCGAAGGCTCCCTCATCCGGGCAGGAGATAACGGGGTCACCAGAGAGATTGAAGAAGTTATAGATCTTGATAAAAATCTTTTCTCAAATGCGATTTACATTAAACAGGGTGAGATAGCCGATTTAATCACAAAAAAGCCTAACGAGAGGAAGAAGATAATCGCGAGATTACTGGGGATCGATGATCTCCAGAAGGCGTGGGAGAATATGCGATCTGTGATCGACGAATATGATAGGAGGAAGTCCCGCATCGAGGGCAGGTTAGAAGATTTTGGTCGGACTAAGGATGAGAAGAGGAGGAAAGAAGCAGAGAAGGGCGAGATAGAAGATAATATGAATGTATGCGCGTCAAATATGGGGAATGCGAGAAGAGATCTTGAGATGGTTGAGAGAGAGAAAGAACTCTTCGATAAAAAAGAGGATGGATTTAATCGCCTTTCTCAGATGATAGAGCATGAAAAGAAATTATTGAAAGTTGCTTATGACAATAAAGAGAGACTGGAAGAAAACATTGGAAGTATAGAGGGAAAAGAGGCGGAGATAGAAAAAATTGAGCCGGAGACGAAGAAGATACCGATATTAGAAGAGATCAAAGATAAAATAACGGTTAGAAACGGGTTAAACGAAAAAATTGAGAATATTCGGGCAGAGATAAAAAGTATTGAAGGATATCAGGAGATAAAAGATGAAAATAAGGAAGGATACGATCTCTTCATAAAGTTAGGTGATAAGATCGATGAATTATTAAAAGAAAGAGAGGAGTTTGAAGGAAGCAGAAAACTGAGAGAAGCATACGGGAAAGAAGCAAAACAGATTTTTGATGAGATAGAACTCCTTAAGCGGTATAAATCAGAAAAGATGGTAGAATACGGGAAAATATTGAATTTTGAGCCCGAATCAGTGGAAGATATTGACGAGAGATTAAAGACTGCCACATCCGATTTAAGAGAGTCTTTGATGGGAAAAGAATACCGTATAGATAAGATCGGCTTTTTAAAAGATAAGATAACGGTTAGAGACGGGTTAAATGAAAAAATCGAGAACGTGAGAGAGGATATAAAAAGGATTGAAAGATATCAGGAGATTAAACATGAAAATAAGGAAGGATACGATCTCTTCATAAAGTTAGGTGATGGGATCGATGAACTATTAAAAGAAAGAAAGGAATTTGAGGGAAGCAGGGAGTTGGGAGAAGCATACAGAAAAGATGAGAAACGGGTTTTTACTGATATAGAGCGATTGAATAGAACTATCTCTGAAAAATTGGCAGAATACGGAAAGATCTTGAATATAGATGCTCGATCGGTCTTCGATATCGACCGTGGATTAGAGATTGTTACATCCGATTTGGAAGATGAATTGAAGGATAAAGAGGATAGTATAAAAGAGATCATCTCAAAGAGATACGATTTGAACGGACAGAACAGTGAGATCAAGAAAGCGAGAGATGAGCTGTCGGGAGCAAAAGATCGTTGTCCGGTCTGTAATGCAAAACTTACAGAGGAACACAAAAAAGAGCTGTTGGAAAAATATTCTGCTCATATATCTAAAAATGATGATCTTATCTCTTCTATGGATGATGAATTGATGCGAATACGATTGGAACGGGACGAACTGGCAAAAAGGGGCGAAAAAGTAAGGCGGATAAACATAGCCGTTTTGGAAGGATATTCAAACGATTTGAGAGAGAAGAAGAGTAGGATAGATGAGATTAAAGAAAACTTAAGAGATGTAGATGAGAAGATACTCTCGCTTAATAAGATAGAAGAAGAGAAGGATAGGAAGGAGAAAGAGAGAAAAAGGGTGGAAGAGCTATATAATAAATATACAGATGCCGAAAAATCATTGCAGTTATCTAAAGATCCTTCTAAATTGAGAGAGGAATTAAAAGAGCATGAAGATAAGATAAGATCTCTTAAATGCGAGATAGATCGCATGATAAAAGAAGCGGATATTCTCGCCAAAGAAGTGGATCTATCTATCTCTTATTTGGATGAGAAAATGGAATACCTCAGATCTGAAAGAGAGTCGTTGATGGCGAAAGATGAAAGGTTAAGACAGATAAACATAGCCGTTTTAGAAGGATATTCAAACGATTTGAGAGAGAAGAAGAGTAGGATAGGTGAGATTAAAGAAAACTTAAGAGATGTAGATGAGAAG
>CABGHH010000051.1 GCA_902158745.1 Candidatus Methanolliviera sp. GoM_asphalt | reverse complement strand
CTTCCTTTCCCATCATCGAAACTTTATCTATAGTATCTTTAGCAATTTTAGATACTTCTTTTGCATCTTTCTTCAATTCTGGGTCTCTTGCCATTATTTTTCCCATTACTGACCCTAAATCCGGGATAGAATCGTATTTTACAGCATTTTCGAGTGAATATATCAAAATTAGCTTCTCCAAATCTTTATGAACTTCCATCTTCACTTATCTCGCTCTATGAAAAATTCGGCAAAAGATCTTATCTCTTCTTTATCCCGCAATGAAATTTTATTAAGGATATTATAAGATCTTCTCATGTATTCCTCTGCTCTTTCTTCCGCATACTCGATCGATCTGTATGTTCTGTATAGTTCGATCACCTCTTTCACACCGTCGGGATCATAAGGAACAGAGATATTATCCATTATAATTTTCTTCTCTCTTGCATCACAATTCTTCAGACAATGAATAAGGAGGAGTGTCGGCTTACCTTCAGATATATCATCCCCAATATTCTTTCCATACTCTTTCTCTTCTCCCGTAACGTTTAATATGTCATCCCTTATCTGAAAGGCGATCCCTACATTCTCCCAAAAATTTCCAATGGAATCTATATCACTCTCGGATGCGTCTGCAATGATCGCACCGCATCTTGCGGACGCTTTAAAGAGCACCCCCGTCTTCTTTCTAATCAACTCCATAAAGGTATCTTCGCTCATCTCCTCAGTCGGAAATCGAAGATTTCCGTGTCCCGAAAACCTTCGGTTTTTAAGGATTTCTCTCTTGAAAGTTAGATCTATCGCCTGTCCCTCGACCAGGAGAACGTTCATATCGATCATCTCTTTAAAGATCCTCCAGGCCTTCTTTATCCCCAATATCTCTTCATTATCTTCCAGTACTTGATATGAGATGGCATATAAGCCATCGCCAGCATTTAATACAATTGGAACCCCATATTTTATGTGTAAGGTAGGTTCTCCCCGCCTTAATTGGCTCTTATCTTGAATATCGTCGTGTATCAATGTAAAATTGTGAAAAAATTCGATGGCGATCGCCGTCGGTAGTGCATCTTTTACATCACCCCCAAAGGCATCACACGAGAGCATACAGAGAGTTGGACGTAACCTCTTCCCTCCTCTTGCCAACAACTCCTTGATCGGATCATAGTGGCTGCTTGGGTTCCTGCCCTCGAGATATTTTGGGTAATTGGCGTCTATCATTTCTTTATACATTTTGATATCCATATCATCTCACCTCAACGCAAATCCCTTAATATTTACACCTCTAAGACTTAAATATTCTTTCAGTTCTCCTTTTATGATCAATGGAACCTTATTTAAATCGTCTATATCTTTTGCCCCCGTCAAAAACATCGCAATCTTAAGTTCCTTTATATACTTTTTCAATACCATAGAAACATCTTTTTCTCCCTTTAAAGCCGGTTTAAGAATTGGAAGGGCGATCCCCGTCATATCGGACCCAAGAGCTATGGCCTTTGCAACATCCAGACCACTTCGAATTCCCCCGCTTCCGATGATCTGAATATTTTTGTCCATAACCTCCCGACATTCTAATATTGAGGCAGGAGCTGGAATACCCCAGTCCCAAAAAACCTTTCCTACATTTAAAAATCTCCGATTTTCAAGTTTGCAAATCTTTGATTTGCAATCATTTAAAAATCTCCGATTTTTAAGGACTCTATAATATTCAACCGCAGAAAAACTCGTCCCTCCAGCGCCTCCCACATCGATTGCTCCCAATTTAATATTTTTAAGTTTTTTGCAGACTTCTCTACTTATACCGGCACCTGTCTCCTTGATTATGACCGGAATATCTACATTATCACACAGATCCTTGATCATTCTTATGCATCCCTCTCCATTAACTTCCCCCTCTGGTTGTACAGCCTCCTGGAGAAAGTTCAGATGAATACATAAGGCATTGGCTTCCACCATATCCACGATTCTCTCTATATCTTCTTTCTTCAGTTCTTTTATCTGTTGCGCCCCGATGTTAGCGCAGATGAACGAATTTGGTGCTTTTTTTCTCGTAATTTTAAAGGTTCTTTCAAGAGTTGAATCTTTCAACGCGGCCCTCTGACTCCCAACCCCCATCGCCAAGCCAAGCTCTTCTATGCTTTTTGCTATGTTCGCATTTACCTTCTTCGTCTTTGGATGCCCCCCGGTCATCGAGCTCACCATAATCGGCGCGGTGAAATCTCTATTAAGAAATCTCTTTCTTAGAGATATTTTTTCTCCGTCGATCTCAGGAAGGGCGTTGTGTATCAAAATTATATCGTCAAAGTATCTATGGGAAGATTCCACTGGATTATTCGCACATATCTTCAGATGTTCTATCTTCCTTCTCGATGTTCTCGAAGCCCTGGCCAACTCTGTTGACGGGATGCAGATGAATCTTTGATTCGTCGCCGTGGAAATCAGAGATTTCCACATGGTAAAAACGAAGTTTTTGAGCATACTCAATGGAAAACCTCACAAATTTCTCTTTTGATATCAAGCCCAAGCAAAGCTTTGAGCATTTGTAGATCGGAGATTTGTAAACCACTTCTAATATTTAGTTTTTCACCTTAAATCTTTTTCCATACAATCGGAAATCTTCGATTTGCGCCTACATAGGGGCTTTCATCATTTGCGAATGGAGAATGGCCAATAGAAGAGCTATTCATGTTCATAGTGCCTGTTGAATGAATGACATATACGGACCTAAGTTTAATATTTAGATGCTTAACCATAATAGAGGGTGTGAAGGTGTTTAGGGAAAGCATTAAGTTAATAAGGAGAAAAATGTATGAATAGATCCTCAAGGAATGATTCAAATGGAATATGAGACCCTAAAATACGAACAAAAGGATGCTATCGGGATTCTTACGCTTAATAGACCCGAACGACTGAACGCCGTTAACGAGAAGATGGTGGATGAACTTGAAGGATTCTGGACGGAGAGGATGTATGACTTACATACGAGGGTGATCATCTTGACCGGTGCCGGAGAAAAAGGTTTTTGCGGCGGGCTGGATATGAAAGAAACCGCTCAAAAGCTTTTTAACCTTAAGGCAAATGAAATTTACCGATTTCAGATACAGATATCGAGAATTCAGCTTCTGATGCGCCAGATTCCCCAACCTATCATCTGTGCGATTCACAAATCGGCGGTGGGCGGAGGATTTAGCTTCGCGATGGCATCTGACGTGCGAATCATAACTCACGATGCAAGATTTTCTGCCGCCTATATCAACATCGGTCTAGGCGGCGCGGACATGGGAAGTAGCTATTTTCTGCCAAGACTCATTGGGGCAGGACGCGCCTATGAATTTTTATTGACGGGAGATTTTATGGATGCCGATGAAGCTTTAAGACTCGGGTTTGCGAGTCGTGTAGTTCCGTACGAGAAACTGATGCCCACAGCGGTGGAGATGGCGAATAAGATGGCATCAAAAAATCCGTTGGGGTTGCGTTTGACGAAAGAAGCAATCAATCAGAATATCGACGCGGGAGGGTTGGAGCAAGCGCTGCAGATGGAGAACCGCAACCAAGTGATGTGCATCCTTGCAAATAAACTGTAAATTAGGTTTGAGATCGAGTATAGATTTATAGAAGTTTTAGGAAGTTTTTTATAACGTAACGAAAAGTAGAACCGTGCTTTCATATATCGTACTGATCTTTGTCGTCATATCTGCGATATTGATGGGCATCTTCCCGATATTCTTCAAGCAATGGAACTCTGTCAATATCGCACCTAACTATGGCACAATTGGGAATTGTATAAAAGAGATTTATAATGAGTTATTCCCACTATGGACCGGCCCACTCGTTCACGGTCCCAAGGGATATCTCTCGAAAGAATTTTGGTCAGAGGCATTTAAGTATGGGCATTATTCAAAGATATTTGGCCTCATCGACGGGTATCTGGTCACAGGTATAGTCACCGGGATCTTGGGATATCTTATCTGGATATTATCTCTAAAGTTTGGCGAGGTTGGCATACTCTTCTCGATAACTTCGTTGCAGTTCATCGCCACAGGGATCTTGGGATATTCTTATCTAAAAGAGAGATTATCTATATGGCAGGTTCTCGGGATGATACTAATTATAATGGGGGTGGCACTGATTGCACCGCAAATTTAACATAGGAGTCTCACTGGCAATTTTTTCGGGCATCGTCTATGGGTTTGCATCAGTTGCATTCAAACAGGGAATAGATATCGCAAATTATGGCTCTTTACTTACAGATAAAGGTTTGTGGGTGGCAGTTGTGGTCTTTGCTCTGGTCTGGCTCTCTCTATTCACGCGGTTTAAATCATCATACATACTTAAAATCGCCTTCATCGTCTCGTTGGTATATATTATACTATTCATGGCCTTTAAGATATCTTTTTTTGCCGTGGTTTTACTCGTCGTTGCTTTTTCACTCGCTTTCTTCGCTTTATCTTACATAGATGCCTCTATAGCGTGGCCGCTCACCGGATGCAAATTTGTGGTATGTTCTCTGGTCGCATATCTTCTACTAAACGAAAGTTTAACCATTATAAACATTTCCGGGATTGCGATGATACTTCTGGGATCCGTCTTTCTCGTGCAAGGTGCTGAGAGTGTTGTAAAATCACTCAAATGATATTAAAACGCATCAGAATAATTGGAATCATGATACAGCTCATCGCATTTGTTCTCTTTACACCTAACTTTTGGAGAGCCGAACCGACGAAGAAAGAGAGCAGAAACAACAAGATTCCATTTATCCCTGTGAAGAGTAATATCATCCCAAAGAGGAAGATCAAGATTGATATATTGAGAGTTGTATAGTTTAATCTCGTGAAGATGAGCGATAAAGATGGAGAGAGATGTAATAGAGCGATATAAGAGAATAAGGAGATGAGAACTGCAACGGCGAGGAAGATCAGAAACCAATCGAGAGATATAAATCCCAATAAGCTCTTCACACCGTTTATGGCTCCACTGCGAGATATTCCAAGCAGATAGAAGAATAAAAGATTGTAGAGGGCGTTTGACGTATTAACGCTCGATAGTGATATTATAAATTCCTCGGATTCTCCCCGTACGAAATATCTTGCCAAGACCGTTGCCACACCAGAACTCACGCCAGGAAGCCATGAGACCAAAGAACCCGATAGACTGCCGATGAAAGAGTTTTTAAATATGCTCCTCTTCTTCATCGTAATCTCTCTTTTATCCTGTTCTGGTATTTGTGGCTTGTTTCTTATGCTCTGGGCGATGATTGGAGCGCCAAAAAGACCGGTCAGAAGGGGAAAAAGAAAAGAAGAGGGTATCGGTATGAGTGGTGTAAAGATATCTTGGTATCTGAACGCAAAGGTTCCGAGGAGCCCAGAGAGAGATATCGATAAAATTGCAAAGATTCTTCTTCTCTGTCTGGAGAAAGAGAAAGAACCTTGCCCTGGGATCTTTTCCTCTCTCTCCATAAAAACCATGAAGATCAAGATCGCGATCAGTATGTAAGAGGTCATCGCCTCGACGGTCGCATAGAGGTGAATGAAGAGAATAGAAAGTACCGGCATCATCGCAAGAGAGATCGGGACTGAAAGGGCACTTCCCGTGGCAGAAAGTTTTATTGCCTCGATACCTCGCCCCTCCAAGAGCAACCTATGACCGGGAAGCACCGCCAGGGCGGTTTCTTCATCCGGGGCGCCTATAAAAACAGAAGGAACTATATCAAAGAACGTATGCGCTATGTAATTTGAGAGTATTAAGACCGCTATATAGGCGAGGGGCAGAGGAGCCAAAGGTGCGATACCCAGCAGGAGTAATGCGAGATTGTTCACATGTATTCCGGGAGTTAGACCGGAGACCACACCGAGGAGAAAGCCAAAAAGGATGGCGATGATGAGGAAGAATGGGTCCACGGCTTTGGCTGGTTAGAGGTTATTTATAGATATTTCTTTATATGTTTGTGATCTAACCTAACGTCCTTACTGATCTTATGCCATTCCAAAGCAAACGTAAAAAACTGGTTTGGACCAGCGAAGAAGTTGAAAAATTAACCGAGATAAGCTGCCCCAGAACTCAAGTAGTGAGATCTGTAGGCAATGATCTCAATAAAATGCCCGTGATATTCAAATCTGTTGATATGTTAATTTGGGAGCTATGCACTGCTTGCCCGAGAAGACACATCGACAAAACGCAAGAATTTATATATGGTTAATACGTTACTTGTGTTAACGTTAAACTTGGAATAACTTTATAAACTTGGTGCCAAGAACGTAGAGGGTGATGAAGATGGACGAGATAAATTTATTCAAGAATCTTCCAACTCCGACCAGTTTGGTGGATAAAGATGGTAAGCGTATCGATACAAATTTGGCTACTGAAAGATTGTTTGGGCGTTCAAGAGATGAGATAATAGGAGCTAAAATAGAGGATCTATACAAAAAAGGAGCTAAAGAAGAGATAAAAAATGCTTTCGAAGAGTCTAAAAGAACGGGATTTTCAGCCTGTGAGGTAACAGCGAGGGGGGATGGAACAACTTTTCCGGCTATTCTTAATTTTTCGTCCATCAAAGATGAAAGAGGAAATGTTAAAAACGTTATAGTGACCGCCACCGATGTAAGCGAATTAAGGACTAAAGAAGAAGATCTAGAGAAATCACAGAGATATACCACAGATCTCCTCACTTCCATGCCAGACCCATTGTGCGTTGTTAATATGGATGGCATCAGAGTTGATTCTAATCCAGCTCTGGAGAATATAACCGGCCTATCCAGAGAAGAGTTGATAGGAAAGCCGTCTAATCTGGTATTGGTGGAAGAGGATAGACCAAAGGCGAAAAAACTCTTAAAAGAGACCGTAGAAGAAGGGTTCGTGAATAATTTTGAATTGACCATAAGATCTAAAGAAGGGAAGAGGATACCCGTTCTAGCCGATACCGCAGTGAGGAGAGAGGAGGATGGGAAGCCGAGCGGAGTGATTCTCAACTTTAGAGATATAACTGAACTCCGTAAAATGATCGATCAGATAAAAGATACCGTTTTAGTATTGAATACCGCAATAAAAGAGTTAAATGCCGCATACAACCAGATATCCACCGCCTCAGAAGATATTGCTGGAGCGATGAACTCAACCGCACAGGGAGCTGAAGATCAGGCGACTTCTTTGAGTAATATCATAAATAGCATGGAAGATCTTACCGAACAATCTAAGAGCTTCATGCGAATGTCAGAAGAGATCGAGAAGAGTGCAGATCTGATGAGAGAGGTTTTAGAAAGAAGCAGTTCGAAGGCGATTGAGGCGGGAATGTCTCTTGACGAGATATATAGAACGCTTGGGGAAAACGCCAAAGAGATCAAAGATTTGAGTTCTGAGGTATCCAAAGTATCTAAACTGACCGATTTCATAAATTCTGTTGCTGACAAAACCGATACACTCGGTCTGGTAGCAGGTGTCGTTTCAGATATATCGGGTGAGGAGAGGGGAGAAGGGAGAGGACTAAGATCCATTGCAAAGAGGATCGATGATCTGGCAAAGAGCTCTTCTAACTATGCAAGAGAGGCGAAGGGGATCATAGAGGGTCTTAGCAAAAGAATCGATGAGACGATAGAGGAATCAGATAGGACGATAGAATCTGTGATGGATAGTAAGATGAGGATAAAAGGTGCTTTAGATTCTCTCAATGAGATAAACGAGCTTACAAGTTCAAATATCGAGAAAACAGTTAAGATAACGGAGATTGGGACTAAACAGATCGAGGGTATGGATAACGTGAAGCAGATGGCAGGTGATGCAGGCTCGATAGCCACCGAATATGCTTCTCAGGTGGAAGAGGTAAGTGCATCCGTGGAAGAACAGAGTGCGAGTATAGAAGAGACGAAGGCTACCATTGAAAACTTAGCCGAGATAATGGACAAGTTGGAGAAGCTCATCAGATGAACGATTTGACAAGAGCTTTGATAAATGCTCTTCAGAAGGATCTTGGATTTCTCGCCAAAGGAGTGGTCGTCCACGCCTGCGGAGAGATCGAGAAGAACGATATCAATCTTAAGAATCTTAAGAAGGAAGATCTCCCGATCTTATTAGATCATATGGAGAAGAGGATCGCTTTCATCAAGGATGAGATCACTGCAAGACGCATAGTAGGTCAATTGAAGGATAGATTTGGGTAGAGAGGTGTAATTTTAATGGCAGAAGTGGTAGATAGAAGTATATCTGTGCTAAATAGAGCATTGAATGAAGTATCGAATGGAGATATTACTGCAAGAGTCGATTTAAGCTCGATCTCTAAAGAACATCGTGAGACCGTCGAGAAGATAAACGAGATGATCGAGGCAACATCGAAAAATATTGGAGAATTGAAAGATGAAAGGGAATACATCTCCGAAATATTTGCCACGATGCCCGATCCCTTATATATCGTCGATCTTGACGGTATCAGAACAGATTGTAATCCAGCTATGGAGGAGATCACGGGTTTATCCATAGAAGAACTGATTGGAAAACCGGCAAATATGGTATTTGTCGAGGAGGAGAGGAAAGAATGTGAGAGGGCACTAAAAGATATCATGAAAACTGGGCATGCAACCCACCTTCCGCGAACAATCCTTACAAAGGATGGAAGAAAAATTCCCGTATCTGCCCACGTCCACGCAAAAAGAGATTCAGATGGTAATCCGATCGGAGCGATCGTTGCTTTACGGGATCTGCGTGAAATGAAAAAGCGAGAAGAAAAGATAGAAGAATCGAGAAAGCGTTATCACGATCTCGTTGAGAGTGCTAACAACATAATTCTGCAAACGGATACGAAGGGGACACTTACTTTCATCAATAGATTCGCAGAGGAGTTCTTTGGCTACACCCGAGAGGAGGCAATAGGACGGAATATCGTTGGAACATTTGTTCCCGAAATCGAATCGACGGGAAGAGATCTGAGGGAGATGATCCTCGATCTTTACAGAAATACAGAAAAATACAAAACCAACGTCAATGAAAACATTCGGAGGAATGGAGAGCGAGTTTGGGTTTCATGGACGAACAAAGCCATTCTCGATAAACAGGGGCGTACGGTTGAAATTATGAGCATCGGAAACGACATTACCGAGCAAAAGAAGGTGAAGGATGAAGTGAAAACAAAGAATGCCGAGATGGAGAGATTTGTTTATACCGTCTCCCACGACCTTCGATCTCCATTAATCACGATAAGTGGATTTGTAGGTATGCTTGAGAAGGATATCGAGAGAGAAGAGAGAGAAGATATAGAGAATGACCTTATGATGATAAAAAACGCCGTCGAGAAGATGGACCATCTCTTGAGAGATATGCTCGAACTTTCCAGAATAGGAAGAATAACGAATCCGCCGGAAGATGTCTCCTACGCTGAGATCGTTAAAGAT
>CABGHH010000050.1 GCA_902158745.1 Candidatus Methanolliviera sp. GoM_asphalt | reverse complement strand
CCTCATTGTACAGCGGCTCGCCGGGTCCCGCAACGGCAACAACTTTGATGTAATGCACCTGTTCAAGCACTTCCCGTACCCGTTCTAACGATTCCTGTGGCGTGAGCACCTTGCTCGTCACACCTGGTCGAGATTCATTCACACAATCATATTTGCGCAGGCAGTAATTACACTGGATGTTACACTTCGGCGCTACCGCGAGATGTATTCTACCAAATAAATGGGCAGCGTTCTTACTGAAACAAGGGTGTTCCTGGACTCTCCTCAGTTGCGTGGGGTCCCATGGTATTTCCTTGCCTTCTACCTTGGCTGTGGGTAATGTACACTCCTCTTCACTCTCTGCAAGCGGCTCTACCATTCCAGTTGTTTTTGCTATGGCTTCGCTCATGTTTTTCCTTCTCCTAATATCTGTGATTATAATACCTCTTTTTTAAATTCCTCAAACCCGACTTCTTTAATATACCTACCCAATCGCTTTTTGGCATCGCAGTTCTTGTAGTAATTGATAATTTTATCCGCGAGTTCCATAGCCTCGCCATCATTCAAATTCGCCGCTAAAACTTCTGCAATCGCAGGAGATGCACCAGCAGAACCGCCAACAACCACTTTCCCGCCTTTTGGCATCCCGATAAAGCCCAAATCCTTTATCCATGACTCCGCGCAGCTATTCGTACAGCCGGAAACGCCGATTTTAAACTTTGAGGGCAGCGTCATTCCGTGATACTTCCTGTCAAATTCCATACCTAACGTCACAGAATCTTGCTTGCCTCTTTTACAAAACGTTGTTCCCGGACAGAACTTTACACTTCTGACACATAACCCGATGGCATAACCAAGAGGTATATCGAGGTCTCGCCACGCATCTTCTATATCGCTTTCCGCTACACCCACAATGGCTATTCGTTGCGCTGAGGTCAGTTTTAACGTTGCAGCATTGTATTTCTCCGCGACATCTGCTATTCTTCTAAGCGTAGAAGGCTCGCAAATGCCCCCTGGTATATGCGGCGCGATGGCATACGTTTCATAATCTCTCTGGATAATAGCCCCCTTCTCTAACAAGTCCTTCTTTTTTTCTTCTCTCATTTTTATTTTTTTTATGTCCCCCTATCATTTTAAGATTTTCCATTTTTCACGCCTTTGCTAACTTTGATATATTATATTGTGCTCCCTGTGCTTGTTCACAATTTCATCTGCTAATCTGTCCAATGCCTCAAAATCATCCTCTTTCGGAACTCCTTTAACCACAACTGGATCCAGTATTTCCACCTTTAAGTTAGGCATCATTCCTGCAAGTTGTTCCACCATCCTGCTGCCCCAACCGTAAGACCCGATGATAGATGCAAATCTCACTTTTGGTCTCAATGCGTTTGCGAGACAAGCAGCATAAACGACTTTCGGATGTGGACCGACCAAAACAGTGGGTGACCCGATCACAACCGTAGCTGCGTCTACCAATGCCATCGCTAATTTACCAATATCGGTTTCCGACAGATTGAACTGCTTTACCGTTATGCCCCGCTCAATCAACGCCTCTGCGAAGTAATCTACCATTTTCTTCGTGCTGCCGTGCATTGAGATATAAGGTATGACTACCTCACTCTTCACCTCATCAGAAGCCCAATCCCTGTAAGCATTGAGAATAAAGTCTGGCTTATCATAAGCGGGACCATGACTTGGTGCGATTATCTCTATCTCGAGATCTTTTATCTTCTCCATATTTTTCCTGATAGTTATCCTGAATGGCATCATAATCTCCGCATAGTATCGCTTGGCTGCCTCATAGACCGTTGCCTCATCGGTCACAAACAAATCGCTGGTTGCAAGATGCGAGCCGAGGAAATCGCATGTAAAAAGTATTTTGTCTTCTCTTAGATATGTCAGCATCGTCTCTGGCCAGTGAACCCACGGTGCATGAATGAACTCCAGTGTTTTGTCGCCCAATGATAGTGTCTCTCCATCAGCCACTGTTATGAACTTATCCTCAGGTATTAAAAGCAAATCCATAAGCAAATCCTTACATTTCGGTGTGCAAACCACCTTAGCACCTGGATATAGGTCGAGTACCTGAGGTAACGACCCCGAATGGTCCTGCTCGGCGTGATCGGCGATGACATAATCTATATCGCCAGCCTCAAGTCCTTCAAGGTTTCTTACCAGCACATCCGTCATAGTTGAGTCTACCGTATCTATCAGTGCTGTCTTCTTGCTACCTTTTATCAAATAGGAATTATAACTCGTTCCATCTGGTAGCGGTACGAGTTCATCAAACAACCTCCTGTCCCAGTCAATTGCACCCACTGCGTAAATGTTCGATTTTAATTCTCTTCTAAGACTCATTTAATCCTCCTTCTCGAACGCTTCTTTACCCACACCACAGGCGGGACATACCCAATCGTCAGGTAAATCTTCAAAAGCAGTCCCCTCTTCCTCTTCGTCGTAGATATACTCACATACGGTACATTTCCATTTTGCCATTTCTCTTTTTCCTCCTATTAATTTATTTTATCCTCTCGGCAATCTTCTTGCCAAACTCACGGCATTCTTCCAGACCCTTTTCGGTTGGTCTGCGATTTATTCTCAGTCCAGGTTCTATCACGTTCATCCCCGCGAGATTCTTCATCGTTTCTGTCAGTATCTCAATCGATTCACCACTCCAACCGTAAGACCCGAATGCCGCACCAACCTTGCCTTTCAAGTCCACTTTATCCATCTCGAAAAGAAAGGTCTTCATCGCTGCGATCAGGTTACGAACATACGTCGGAGAGCCGAGAACTATGGCATCCACGTCTTTGAGGTCATCCGCATTTGCACGTGCAGCCTTTTTCCGTTCGACTTCAACTCCCGCTTCTTTCAACCCGGTTTCGATAGCTTTTGCCATCATTTCGGTATTGCCCGAGCGTGTTTCATAAATTACGATTGCTTTTGCCATTTTTTCATGTCACCTCCCCTTTGTTTTTACGCCCCTACAAGTTGAACCCCACACTTGGGGCACTTCATCGAACGGCAGAGGGTACCTCGCTCTTTTGTTGCTTCGTACCCGCATTGAGGGCAAACACATTTTGTGGGTGCTCCTCCTCGCCCGAGACCATGGCGGAGACCACCTGCTCCTCTTCCTTGTCCCATTCCCATTTCTATCATCTCCTTTTTATTATTCCACTTTTCTTATGTCTGACTCTCCTCAGATGCCGCTGGCGGAGTAAATACCCGCATCGCCAGTTCTTTGTCGAGCATGAGCAAGCCATTGCCGTCTTTTCCAACGAGTTTCAACTTGGCAATGATTTCATTGTCATTGCCTTCCTCTTCTATCTGTTCAGTAACGAACCATTGAAGAAAGATGTTCGTAGCGTGGTCCTTCTCCGCGATAGCAAGGTCAACGAGCTCATTTATGCTCTTCGTGATGAACTTCTCGTGCGCCAGAGTCTTCTCAAACATATCCATAGGCGACTCAAATTCGGTCAGCGGCTGCTCAATCGCCATGAGCTTCACCTGACCGCCCTGATCGTTGATATAATCGTAGATTTTCATCGCGTGCGTCATCTCCTCCTGATACTGAACCATGAACCAGTTGGCAAATCCTTTCAGTCCGGTGTATGTGCTGTATGCCGACATCGCCATATACAGATACGCCGAATATATCTCCTTGTTGACCTGTTTGTTCAGCGCCTCTGCCATCTTCTCGCTTAGCATCTTATCTCCCTCCCTGTAGCTTTTTGTGGCAGAACCACCAATCAAAGCATTCGTATTGCTTGACTCGTTCCTTCGCGGTTTGCTCATCTGATGCAGGAGGAATTATCACCTCATCACCAATCAACTCGTTGTTAGGCCAATTTGCAGGTATCGCCACGCCGTGTTCATCGCCGGTTTGAAGACCTCGGACCATTCTCAGTATTTCATCCATGTTCCTGCCGAGTTCCTGCGGATAATAAATCATGGCTCTCATTATTCCCTGCGGGTCAACGGCAAATACAGCCCTAACCGTATTTGTGCCCTTGTTGGGATGGATGAGTCCCAGCATCTTTGCAACTCTACCCGTGTCGTCCGCGATTACTGGAAACTTTATCTCCACGTCCAGGTTCTCCTTTATCCATTCCACCCATTTTATGTGGCTGAAAACCTGGTCTATGCTCAATCCTATCAGCTCGCAGTCGAGTTTTTTAAACTCTTCAAATCGTCTTTGAAACGCCACGAACTCGGTCGTGCACACGGGTGTAAAATCCGCAGGATGACTGAACAGGACAAACCATTTGCCCTTGAACTCTTCTGGCAGTTTCTTCTTTCCATGTGTTGTTTGTACTTCCATATCCGGAAATTTTTCCCCAATCAGGGGCATACTTCCTTTTTCTTCCATTTTACTTCTCCTTCCTATTCTATTTAAAATTTTATACCTTCAGCTACGGATTGCCCCAACTCGGGGTCAGCCTTTGTCAGGTTATCAATCACCCGCTGCTGAATCGGTTTGTCTATGTGCATAAGATCCGCAGTAAGGTTATCTACCAGATGTCCCTGGTCCATCTTGCTCAAGGAGCGATATCTCTCTCCTGCCTGTTCGAAATTATCCGTTATGCCAATCTTACGCCGAGTTACTTCCCCCTCTACGCGATATACACGAGATGTACCCGCCAGAGCCTCCATAGGCATACCACCAGCTAAGCTATTGGGCTCGTAATTGACCGGCCCACGGAAACTTCCAGACTGCATGCCTCCATCGCGCTGATTGTTGTCGACTGGTACCAGAGGGCGGTTGATGGAAAGTTGCAGGTAGTTCGCTCCCAACCGATAGCGCTGAGTATCATTATAGGAGAATGTTCGACCTTGGAGCAACTTGTCACCGGAAAACTCGATCCCGGGAACGATGCTGGCTGGACAGAAAGCTGCCTGCTCCACTTCGGCGAAGAAGTTTTCGGGATTGCGATTGAGCACCATTTTGCCCACCGGCATCAGCGGGAATTTGTCCTCAGGCCAGGTTTTTGTTGCGTCGAGTGGATCAAAAATTTGTTTCAATTCGTCAGCAATATCCATCAACTGGACATTGAGTTCGTACTCAACCTCTTCGCCGCTGGCGATCGTATCCCTAAGATCACGAGTAAGGTAATCGGGGTCGTCACCTGCCAACCGTGCTGCTTCATGACGGTCAATGTTATGGACACCCAATTTCGGTTTCCAGTGGTATTTCACATACACCGCCTTTCCTTCGGCGTTCACCCACACATAGGTATTGACACCAAAACCTTCCTGCATCCGATAGCTTTTGGGCGTCCCGCGGTCGGAAAAAAGCCAGGTAATCATGTGGGTTGATTCAGGCGTTAGAGATATAAAATCCCAAAAGCGGTTATGCGCGGAAGAGGCAGATGGGATATTGCTATCCGGTGCTCCCTTGAAGGCATGAACCATATCCGGGAACTTGATGGCGTCCCGGATGAAAAAGACGGGCAGGTTGTTCCCTACAAGATCGTAGTTCCCCTCCTCAGTGTAGAACTTAACGGCAAATCCACGGGGATCACGCACGGTATCAGCAGATCCACGTCCACCCGTTACAGTTGAAAATCGAACAAATACAGGTGTCTTTTTATCAGGATCCTGAAGGAACTTCGCCTTCGTATAAGGTTCCATGCTCTTGTAAACCTGAAAGTAGCCGTGTGCCCCTGCTCCCTTGGCATGGACAACCCTTTCGGGGATACGCTCCCTATCAAAATGAGCCATCTTCTCGATAAACTGGACGTCTTGTAACAGCACTGGACCGCGTTCGCCAACGGTCATCGAGTTCTGGTTGTCCGAAATCGGGACACCTTGGTTCGTGGTCAAATATCTTTCTTTTTTTCCTTTCATGATGTCTCCCTCCTTTGGTACATTTTCCTAAATTACTTTCTAACTTTTAAATGGGTTAAGTCCTATCAGCTCGCAGTCGAGTTTTTTAAACTCGTCAAATCGTCTTTGAAAAGCCACGAACTCTGTCGTGCACACGGGAGTAAAATCCGCAGGATGGCTGAACAGGACAAACCATTTGCCTTTTAACTCTTCTGGCAGTTTCTTCCTTCCGTGAGCTGTTTGTACTTCCATTTCCGGGAATTACTCCCCAATCCGGGGAACTCCTTTTTCTTCCATATTTCATCTCTCTCCTATAATTTATACTTCTATACAGTTTTGCCACACACCGTGGATGTTACAATATGCGAGCGCACAGAACGCATTGAATTCTTCGACAGGTACCTGAAACCCGGCGTTCGGATTGGTATAACCTGCTGCGAACGCTGCTCTGCCAAGGTGAACCACCTGTCCCTCTTTCTTCACTCCGTACAGCTCTATCCACGCGATATGGTGTTCCATCGTGTTAGGATGTGGCACATCCTTACCCACAATCACGCGCACAATATCCACGTCTTCTCTCCTATGCCCCCTATCTATCTCAATTACCGGGACATGCTTCTCTTTACCTTCCGCTTCTGCTCCTTTCAACAAATCTCCAAATTTCATTTTTATCACCTCCTTATTTCTCTCTCCTTCTCACCAAATAAGCCACAACTAAAAGGCTTATTAACACAAACAGTACCTCAAAGCCAGGCACTCCTTCGCCAGGCGCTTTCCCTAATTCTACCGTGCCTTCTGCACCTGCCATCTCTATCACAGGTGCAACGACCGCACCCTCGCCAAAGAGCTCGTCAAGGAACTTCTGCGATGCCGACCGGTAGTTCAACTTCGCTTCCACTGTAATGGGACCTTTTACCTTGTCTGGAATAGCAAAATTAAACTTCTCGACACGAGCCTCCTTCGGAAGTATCCTGTTATCTGAAAGCGTGGATTCAACCTCCCAGACCTTCACCGTTGGTTTTCCCTCTGCATCCCCAAGCACTGCACGATACATCACAGCATCGGTATCCACTTCGCCATCAGAATCAAGTCCACCCACGTGATAAATTTCTTTGCCCGTTGCGTCTGTCGCCATAATCTCTATCCAGAGCTCTCTTGCCTCTGTGAGACCTGTTGGAAGCTTGTGCCCTGCTCCTATGTTTGTGACTTTTACCGTAATTCCGGCTTCATTATCCTTCTTCTCGGCTTCCAGTTCAAGCGTTGCCGCGGACTTCAACCGCTCTTCTGCCATTCGCTGGTGCACTTCTGAGCCAATAACCCCGGTTACCACAGCGTTACCGCCTACAAAGTGATGTGTATAGACATGGTCCCTCTCAGGTCCAATACCGGATGCTTTGCCGGGATTTGCCTCGAAATGCGTGACTCCTGGCGTCATGTGGCAGTCCTGGCATTGTGTGGTCTTACTGTACGGTCCTTCCTTCCACTCGGTATATGTCTCCTCTATTGGAATTCCGGTCACCGGATGGTAGACCTCGTGGCACATGCCGCAGAACTCCGACTTTGTGTGAAAGTCTGAGAACATACTTCCGTGATACGGTGATTTGGAGTCATCATAAGGACCTCGCTTAATCCCATCCAGAGAGACCATAAAAGCACCGTTTCCTATACCCGTGGATTTATTGACACTGTGGCAGAAATCGCACTGTATTCCCTTCTTCGATACCTCACTCAGGTTTTCATGTCCAATTGGCGGGACTTCACCCGCGAGAACGCCGACTGGCGTGTGGCACCGTGCACAGTAGGTATCTGTTAGACCTTCCGTCTCACGAGAAGCCATCTCCTCTTCCTTCAGGTAGACTGGGTCTGTGTATGCTATTGAATGCATCGAACCATTCCATTGATTGTAGATTTCACCATGACATCCCTTGCATACTGCCGGATCATCGAAATCAGAAGATTCAATTGCTCCTGCAACCATCGAACCGGCTAATAAAGTACAGGCAATCGCAACGAGTGGGATTATACCTCTCATTCTACCAGTTCCTCCACTTCTTCCTTACCCTTCTCCAGTTCCTCGACCTGCTCCGTGTCTTGTCTTAGAAGCAGAGCCTGAAATTCACCCATGTGTGTCTTCTCTTCTTTTGCTATATCCCGCAGAACCGCCTTGACTTCTTCCCGCTCCGCCATCGCCGCGAGTTGCTCATATATGTTCACAGCATCCAGTTCCGCTATTATCCCCACACGCAATATCTCCTTATCCCTATCTTCCTTACTCACCTTTTCCAAATCTATCGGTATTTCGGATAACATGCTTACACCTCCTACTTCGTTCCTTATAAATTTTTCTATTCTGCGACTGAAGCCTATGATTTCGCTTTACTTCATCCCTTCTTCCACCGCTGCTCTGATAATATACCCTGCCCTGTGCAGTATCGTGTCGCCAAGCTCACGGTCTTTCTCCATACTCGCCGTGCAGGGATAGGAATGATGAGATTCGCTGATTCTGTCGTAAAGTTCTCCTCTATTCTCAACTTCTACACCTACTAACTGCTTTGCCACGAACCACGTACTCCCGCAAGGAGCACTTCTCAAAACCTCTACATGAGCAATACACCCTCTTCTATCCGCTTCTACCCGCACCTCAGGTCTTCCAATCCTGAACTCAGCTACAAACCTTTTAATCACGGGCTTGTCGTCCTGCGGCTGCAAATCACAAAACGGCTTTGGAAAGACAATCTCAACCCCTTCTCGCTTACATACCTCCTCAATCTGCGGTCTCGCTATCCGTGCTGGGCTCTCTTGAGGCACTATCATCGCCTTGATTCCTGAATCCTTTAAAATAATAGGCAGTTCAAGCAGAATGTCATTGTGAATCTCGGATACAATCGCTATGTCCGCATTTGGAATCTCTTTCGGTAAATAGTCGCTCACAGAATCCTCAATAAATACGGGAAGTAGAGAAGGGTCTGGAAGCTTAAAAAATCCCTTTACACGATTTGCAAATCCGTATTTGCCCTCTTTACAGTGCGTGCAAGCCTCTGCGCAGAATATGCAGAATGTGGAGTAGTTTATGAGGTTTTCAATAACTCTTTCGCCAAAATCACGGCTGTATATCACTATCAGCTCCATTTTACAAATATAATTTATATAAGGGCGTCGTAAATTAATTACGAGGTTTGTTACCCATTTTCATTGTGATGCCAAAAGGGCAAAACCCAAGATGAAAGAACAAGCAAGACAGAAGATTAAAGAACTCGTAGACCGATTCCGTACGAATATAGGCGTTTACAAAAAATCAACATATAATGAAACACAGGTAAGGCGAGAATTTATTGACCCCTTCTTTGAAGCGCTGGGCTGGGACGTGAGCAATAAACAGGGGTTTGCGGAACAATACAAAGAGGTCGTGCACGAGGATACAATAAAAGTGGGGCGTTCGACACGAGCACCGGATTACAGTTTCAGGATTGGAGGTCAAAGGAAGTTCTTTGTCGAAGCGAAGAAACCTGCGGTGAACATAAAAGAGGACGTCAGCCCGGCATACCAGCTTAGACGGTACGCGTGGAGCGCGAAACTGCCGTTGTCTGT
>CABGHH010000049.1 GCA_902158745.1 Candidatus Methanolliviera sp. GoM_asphalt | reverse complement strand
TTCTTGCGAGTATGTTTCCATCTTCTTTTTTCCAGAGTAGTTTTTCTTATGCTTCTCATGATATTTTGGTCTATGGATAGGTCTCTCGGTCCCATCGATGAATAGAATATATCCTTAGCTCCGGGAAGGGAAATATCTCAAATAATTCCTCTACGGTGCTAATTTTCCTCTTTGGTAGCGCCATCTCTTTATCAAGTGTATTCTCCAGTATAGATGCTAATTTCTTGACGTTGCGACATGCATTGGACCTAACATGATAAAGCAATAAAGGACGTCTATAGGTACCATCAGATCATAAATCCTGCCCTATTTGCGTTCGTCTTTGAAGATCTAAAGGTTAAAAATATGTTAAAGAATCATCACTTGTCTAAATCTATAAATGATTCCTCATGGTCACAATTAACAAATTTTGTATCTTACAAAGTGGAGGAAGCTGGTAAGAGAGTTGAATTTGTTAATCCGAAGAATACAAGTCAGGAATGCTCAAATTGTGGTAGGATTGTTAAGAAATCTTTAAGTCAAAGAGTTCATAGGTGCCCATTTTGTGGATTAGTGGTGGATAGAGATTTAAACGCCTCGTTGAACATTCTGAAAAAAGGGTTAAAAAATGTAGGGCAGGAACTGTCCGAATTTAATCCTGAGGACTTCTCAAAGAGAAGGGTGATACAGGAAGCTCCAATGTAGTTGCAGATCTTCGATTTTTAAGGACTTCAGCTTGGAGTAGTTCACCTCATGAAAAAACTCTTTTTATCCCTTTTGCCCTACCAAATCCCTTATCGAATGAATATATTTCATCTATATTCTCTCTTCTTATCACTTGCACCGCCAAAGAATCGTTTGGATCTAATCCCGTCTCTTCAACGAGTTCCATCGCCCCAAAATAATCCTCTTTTGTGACATCTAAAATTTTGACGTTATCAAGGGAATATAGCGTAATCAGAATTGAAACGACGTCTTCCAGTGGTAAAGCTCTCTTCAATATATTGGAGACCTCTGAAAGATGAACTACAGTCGTCGTAACTTCCTCGATCCCGTCGTTTATCCTCCGTATGATCCCTTTTGAGCCATCCTTCATCGCCTTTTTATCCTTATCCGCATTCAGCTTGCGTGTCGGCTTATAATATGCGTAGATGAAGACGTTTGCATCTAAAAATCTCAAATTTTACACCCGTAAAACTTCTCTTCAAATTTATCCCAATCTCCTATATCCATACCAAGATCGGCCTCATCAAAGAATTTTGTTAGATCTGCCCTCTTCTTTGGGATCATCTTGAGATATCCTTTTCTCTTTATCACAAATACCTCATCTGTCCCTTTCAACACCTCCTTCCTCCAATCCGCCGGCAGTACAAACCTTCCCTGTTCATCCACTTTTTTTATCTCAACACCTTTTATCAAGTTTACCACCAATATAACATAATATTACACATATTTAAAATTTATGGTAAATAAAGGAATTTTTGGCACAATATGGTATAAAAAGAGAGTACAAAAAAAGAGAGTACGCCATCACTCTTGTTCATGCATGAGAAGCAGTGAGATCGCGGGCGAACGCGAGTTCATAAATAAAGAATACGAGATGGAAGAGTGCGATAAAGGACGTCTATAGCTACCATCAGATCATAAATACGGACAATCGTTTTTTAAGCAGAATAAATCATCGGATTGCTAAATCTTTGCCACGTTATCCCGGATTTGCCACACTGTGAGAAGATCTGTCCGGTCGAGGCGATAAGTCTGGAGAAGATTTAATTTGGTAATTTAAGATAGAGAAAAATTAAAGTGCTTTCATAAAGCCAGCTAAAAACATATTTAACCCTATTAGAGCATTTGGATCCTCAATCTTTCCTTCTTTTATGAGATTAAGTACCTCTTCCTGCGAGACGGTCAGCACCTCGATCTTTTCCCTCTCCGATTGTTTTGTTTTTATTAGATGATTGCTATAAAAAAGATATGTCCTTCCCGTAGAGTAACCCGGTGCATGATAATAGGTTAATAGATGGAAGACATTCTTGGCTAAATATCCGGCTTCCTCTTCAAGTTCTCTGATGACGGCTTTCTCAGGTTCTTCTCCATCTTCGATGAGTCCGGCCGGAAGTTCTATCGTACGTCTATTCAAGACAGGTCTGTACTGATCTACTAAAATTATCTTTCCATCATAGACCGAAACGATAGCGGCCGCATCTGGGGCATCGACCGCTTCATAGTACTTCTCATTGTATCTTTTTAGAACGACCTTCAGATAATTACCTTTAAAAACTTCCGTTGGCATATGAAAACCTCCAATTTGACTGCATATGTTACATACTAAAAAGCTTTGCTTTTTGAATATTTATATAAAATTAAAAAAAAGCTTTTTATACGTTTAGAAAAGATAGGATGAAGGAGATAAGATGGAGAAGATAACCATAAGTTTGATCAAAGCGGACGTCGGGGGATATCCGGGTCATAGCTCTGTACACCCGAGATTAATGGAAGTGGCAGACGATAGTTTGCAGAAGGCAAAAAAAGACGGTCTATTAATAGATTTTAAGATTTTAGCCGCTGGAGACGACCTTCAACTATTAATGAGCCACAGAAAAGGCACAGACAATGAGAAAATTCACAAATTGGCATGGAAAACGTTTGAAAAAGCCACGAAGATGGCAAAAGAGCTTAAGCTCTATGGTGCCGGCCAGGACCTCTTAAAAGATGCGTTCAGCGGAAACGTGCGGGGGATGGGTCCGGGGGTTGCCGAGATGGAATTTAAGGAGCGCGAGGGAGAACCTTTGATCGCGTTCATGATGGATAAAACGGAGCCTGGAGCGTTCAATCTTCCGATCTTCAGGATCTTCGCCGATCCTTTCAACACAGCGGGGCTAATAATCGATCCAAGCCTACACAACGGGTTCAAATTTGAGATATTCGATGTGATAAAACACAGAAAGGTTCTCATGGAGAGCCCAGAGGAGATGTATGACATGTTGGCTCTGATAGGCGCCAAGAGTAGATATGTTATAAAGAGCGTCTATCCAAAGAAAAATCCGAAGGTGCCTGAGGAAGAAACCGTTGCGGCAATAAGCACCGAGAAACTCTATCAAATTGCCGGGAAATATGTTGGTAAAGATGACCCTGTGGCTCTCGTAAGGGCACAAAGCGGCTTACCTGCGCTCGGAGAGGTCTTGGAACCATTTTCTTTTCCATATCTCGTCAGCGGATGGATGAGAGGAAGCCACAACGGACCGATGATGCCGGTCTCTTTTAAAGATGCCAGATGCACAAGATTTGATGGCCCACCGAGGGTTATAGCAGCCGGATTTCAGATAGCAGAGGGAAGACTTGTTGGCCCGGTCGATCTCTTCGACGATCCTGCATTCGATCAGGCGAGAGAGAAAGCAGGGGAGATAGCAGATTATATGAGAAGACACGGACCATTTGAGCCGCATAGACTGCCGATGCAAGAGATGGAATACACGACATTACCGAGCATATTGGAGAATCTCGAAGATCGGTTTGCGGACGTATGATTCTGAATTCACCGATGATCGCCTTGAACATGAAGGCGTACAGGGAGTCCTCGGGAGAGAACGGTCTGAGATTGGCTAAAATATGTGAAGAAGTTTTTGAGGAGAGCGGTGTATGTATGGTCATCTGTCCACAGCAGACAGATCTTTCATTGATATGCAGGGAGGTCAATATGCCGTGTTTTTCACAACACGTAGATCCGATAGATGCGGGAAGTCAGACGGGATGGGTCTCTGCGGGGGCAATCAAAGATTCTGGGGCTGATGGATCTCTAATAAACCATTCAGAACATAAAATAAGGATATCTGAGATAAATATTTTGATAGATAAACTTCGTTCCTTCGGGCTATGCTCCCTGGTCTGTACGAATAACGAGGCCGTTAGTAAGGCAGTAGCCGAGCTGAAACCGGACGCCATCGCCATAGAACCTCCCCTGCTTATAGGTAGCGGAATATCGGTATCCACAGCAGAACCAGAGATCATCTCAAATACCGTCGATGCAGTTAGACGGATAGATAAAGGGATTAAGGTTCTGTGTGGTGCTGGAATATCAAATGGAAAAGATGTCAAATCATCTATAGAACTAGGAGCCGATGGTGTGCTTCTGGCATCCGGCATCGTAAAAGCGAAAGATCCAAAAGAGGTGCTGCTTGATTTAATTTCAGGTATATGAGTTCATAACGGCCATAAGCTTTTCACGGGGTATTACCTCTATCATCTTGGGAATCGGCAGGTTCATGTATTTTATGCCGGGTTTCCCTTCAATTCCTCCCAATTCACCCGCTTTTTTTATTGCGTCTTCCATATTACCCATCTCATCCACCAATCCGAGCTCTTTGGCATCTTCTCCACGATAGATTCTTCCATCGCTCAATTCTCTGACATCATCCAGCGGAATGCCTCTATCATCAGAAATATCTTTGATGAATCTTTCACACGCATCTTTAACGATCTTCTCAGCATATTCGTGTTCCTCCTCGCTTAAAGCCCTCCAGTCGGCACCCATGTCCTTGAATTCTCCAGACTTAACGACGGTGATATCTACACCATCCTTCTCGTATTTTTTGCTCTTATCCACAAATTTGGATATTACGCCGATGCTCCCAGTGATGGTATCGGGCTCGGCGAATATATAATCTGACGGAGCAGAGATATAGTATGCCCCCGAGGCGGCAAGATCTCCCATCGAGACGACGATCGGTTTCTCTTTCTTAGCACTTTTTATCTTTCCCGCGATCTCTTGTGCCCCTGCGGGAGTTCCCCCAGGGCTGTTTATCCTCAAAACGATTGCTTTTATCGAATTATCATCTAAAGCTCTATTTATTTGGCTAATTATATCTTCAGAGCCAACATATCCTCCTCCATCGCCCCTTCCGGCAATTATCATCCCTTCTACGTATATTACCCCGATCTTTTCCTTGAAAGGAGATGGAACCGACTCAAAAGAGAGATATCCAACGATACCACCCATCAGAATTCCAAGAACGATGCCGATTATCAGATACGAAGATTTCTTCATCGATTCTTCTTTTGTCATCTCAACCCATTTATATCTTTACCTTTTCCAAAAACTTAATTAAAGGATCTACGTCCAGAGGTTTATAAAGAGAGCCGAGGAGAAGAATTAACATGCGCCAGATGCGAATTGGTATGGCCCAGATCAATACCACGGTTGGTGATTTTGCCGGTAACACCCATAAGATTCTGGATTACATTGCCCAAGCACGGTCATTGGAAGTTGATCTCCTCACATTTCCCGAGCTTGCCATCTGCGGCTATCCGCCAGAGGACCTTCTATTTAAGCCACGTTTCATTGAACAGAACCTAAAGTCTTTAAAAGAGGTCATTGAACATTCCAATGGGCTTACCATCGTGATCGGTTTTGTCGATGCTGAAGGCGACATCTATAATGCCTCTGCATTGATCCATGATGGAAAGCTCGTTGGCGTCTATCATAAGATATATCTCCCTAACTATGGGGTCTTTGACGAGGATCGCTACTTCCGAGCGGGCAAGAATTGTTCGGTCTATGTAATAGCCGGTGTTGGCGTGGGCATCAACATCTGTGAAGACATCTGGTATGAAAATGGACCGGCCACTACCCAAGCATGCTCAGGGGCCGAGATCATAGTGAATATAAGTGCCTCTCCCTATCATTTTGGCAAGGGAGACTTCAAGGAAAGAATGCTTGCAACTCGCGCTTCGGACAATGTGGCAATCATTGCTCATAATAATCTAATAGGCGGGCAGGATGAGCTGGTCTTCGATGGCGGTAGCATGATATTTGATGAGAAGGGAAAGCTTATTACTAAAGGCAGACAGTTTGAGGAAGATTTGGTGGTGGCTGACCTCGATGTTGATGCTGTCTTTCGGACACGCCTTCACGATCCAAGATGGAGAAAGGAGATAATGATAGAGGGGCAAAGATGGCAGGGAACTAAAGTAGTGGTATCTTCGCAAACACTCTCAAATTCTCAAAAGCCATCGATTCCCCCAAGACAACTCCAAACTCGTGGTTTTCCAGGTGAGGTCTATGATGCGTTGGTGCTGGGCACGCGAGATTATGTCAAGAAGAATGGCTTTGAAAAGGTGGTGATAGGACTTTCCGGAGGAATTGATTCCAGCATAGTGGCAACGATTGCCGTCGATGCATTAGGAAGTTCAAATGTGGTCGGAGTGGCGATGCCTTCAGGCTATTCTTCTCCCGAGAGCATCAAAGATGCCGAGCTTCTGGCTTATAACCTGAGAATCAAGTTTTTAACCATTCCTATTGGGAAGGTTTTCCAGACCTATTTAGAAGTGTTGGCAGGACATTTTAGTGGGACTGAACCAGATGTGACGGAGGAAAATCTGCAAGCCCGCATCAGAGGAAATCTTCTCATGGCACTCTCAAATAAGTTTGGCTGGTTGGTCCTCACCACGGGCAATAAGAGCGAGATGGCTACGGGCTATGCTACGTTATATGGAGATATGGCAGGAGGCTTTGCGGTGATAAAGGATGTGCCAAAGACGATGGTCTATGATCTGGCAGGGTACAGAAACTCGTTGGCAGGATTAGATCTCATACCTTCTGCCATCATAGATAAGCCGCCATCGGCCGAGCTTAGACCAGAACAGAAGGACACCGATACCCTACCGCCATACGAACTGCTCGACCCTATATTAACTGCTTATGTTGAGGAGGATAGAAGCGCGGAGCAGATCATCGCTATGGGGTTTAGCGAGGAAGTGGTCGAGCGGGCAGCTCGATTGGTTGATAAAAGTGAATATAAACGGCGTCAGTCTCCTCCAGGAATCAAAATAACTCCCAGGGCATTTGGTAGGGATAGAAGGTTGCCCATCACAAACCGGTTTAGATGACGATGAACTGAATTACCGGCATATCTTATGAAATTTTAATAATTTTTATGAGTGTTTCTCAAATATATTTATATGAAGACGATTTATCAATAAAATGGAGGTGCCAGAGAAGAAGTGGTTAATATATGAGAGAAGATATGAGACGTGTGGCAATATATGGGAAGGGTGGAATAGGCAAATCGACGACCACGCAGAACTTGACTGCGGCGCTTTCAATGATGGATAAGCATATACTGCAGATCGGATGCGACCCAAAGGCGGATTCGACGAGGATGTTGATGGGTGGAAAGAGGCAGCGAACGGTGCTCGACACATTGAGAGAGGTTGGCGCGGAGAACGTGAAGCTCGAAGACGTAATGCAGACTGGATTCGGTGGAATAAAGTGCGTAGAAGCCGGAGGGCCAGAACCGGGCGTTGGTTGTGCTGGAAGAGGGATCATCACGGCGATAAATCTCTTGGAAGAGAATGGAGCATATACCGATGATCTGGACTTCGTATTTTATGATGTTCTGGGAGACGTCGTCTGTGGTGGATTTGCAATGCCGATGCGACAGGGGAAGGCAAAGGAGATATATCTTGTGGCGTCCGGCGAGATGATGGCGATTTATGCCGCAAATAATATCTCCATAGCAATCGCCAAGTTTGCAGAGCGCGGCGGAATCCGTCTTGGTGGTGTGATATGCAACTCGAGAAATGTGGAGAAGGAGCAGGAGCTTTTAGAAGCTTTTTCGAATGCTATAGGAACGCATCTGGTCCATTTCATCCCGAGAGATCAGATCGTTCAACGGGCAGAGATAAACAAGAAGACGGTCATCGAATATGACTCAGAATCGAATCAGGCGAAGGAATATTCCAAGTTGGCCAAGAACATCATCGAGAACGATGATTTTACTATTCCAACTCCTATCACCTATGAAGAGCTCGAAAAGTTGATGATAGATTATGGGGTTATGGGATGAAGATGGTTAGGGCGATCGTCAGGCCTGAGAAGGTGGAGGAGGTCGTCGATAGTTTGGAGAAAGAAGGATTCATCGCGCTCACGAAGATCGACGTCTTCGGTAGAGGAAAGCAGAAGGGGATTCAGGTTGGGCCCACGAGATACGATGAGCTTGCTAAGGTGATGTTGATGCTCGTGGTTGATGATGGGGATTGTGAAGATGCAATAAAGACGATTCGAGAGAGTGCGAGGACGGGAAGTTTCGGAGACGGAAAGATATTCGTGACAGAAGTTGAGAAGGCATACACGATCAGAACAGGCAGACGGGGAGTTTGAGATCGATGAAGGAAGTGATTGCGATAATAAGGATGAATGCTATTCAGAAAACGAAGAGGGCGCTTGCGGATGCGGGCTTCCCATCGGTCACGGCGAAGGTGGTCTTCGGAAGAGGTAAACAGAAGGGGCTGCATATATCTCCTCCTGCCACTATCAGCCCGGAGGATGGGAAAGAAAGCGGTATGCGATATATTCCAAAGAGGATGCTGATAATGGCCTTGCCAGATGAAAAGGTCGATGAGCTCGTCAAGATAATTATGGAGACGAATAGGACTGGAGAGATCGGTGATGGAAGGATATTTATCTGTCCGATAGAAGATGCCGTCAGAATAAGAACGGGAGAGATTGGAGAGGAGGCAATTTAATGCCGCTGACACTTTTAAATTGTGATAAGTCGATTCCAGAGCGGAAGAAGCACACGTACATCAAAGATTCTACAGAGGACGTCTTACCCCTATCCGATATACAGACGACACCTGGAGACTTTACGGAGCGTGGATGCACGTATGCAGGTTGTTTGGGCGTTGTCTGTGGTCCAATAAAGGATGTAATCCATCTCGTTCACGGTCCAATCGGCTGCTCTTACTGGACATGGGGCGGTGGCACCCGTCAGAATCTATCCGATAATCCGAGCTTCCATCGGAAATATTGCTTCTCCACGGATATGCAGGAGAAGAACATCATCTTTGGTGGTGAAGAGAAGCTTTACGATTCGATAATAGAGGCGCACGAGGAGTTTCCTGAGGCGAAAGGCGTCTTCGTATATGCAACATGTGCGATTGGGCTCATAGGAGACGATATAGAAGCTGTCTGCCAGCAAGCAGAGGAAGAGATCGGAATAAAGGTCGTTGGATTCAACTGCGAAGGTTTCAGGGGGTGCAGTCAATCTCTTGGCCATCACATCGCGAACGATGCGCTCTTTGAACGCGTGGTAGGAACGAAAGAGCCGGAATATACGACGGATTACGATATGAACATCATCGGAGATTATAACATTCAGGGAGATCTATGGCTCATGAAGCCATTGTTCGAGCGCATGGGAATAAGGATCCTCTCTGCATTCACCGGTAATTCCTCGATAGATGATATCGCACAGGCACACAGAGCAAAACTAAATCTGATGCACTGCCAGCGATCAACGCCTTATATCTGTGAGCTGATTAAGGAGAAGTATGGAATTCCGTATATGAGGGCATCTTTGTTTGGAATAGAACAGACTTCCAAGGCATTGAGGGATGTAGCAGCATTTTTTGGATTGGAAGAGAAAGCAGAGGAGATAATAGCGGATGAGGTCTCAAAGGTGGCTCCGAAGATCGAAGAATATAGAAAGAAGTTTAAGGGAAAACGAATCTTTATCTACCAGGGGGCTCCGCGTGCGTGGCACTGGGTGGAGATGTTTCGTGAGATAGGAATCGAG
>CABGHH010000048.1 GCA_902158745.1 Candidatus Methanolliviera sp. GoM_asphalt | reverse complement strand
ATTTAGAAAATCCGATATCTGTTCAATTATTTTCACGTAAACCTAATCTCCCTTTTACCTACATGGATGGGATAGATATTTAAAAATAACGTCAAAGAATCTATAGGTGGGGTGTGTGAAGGTAAATAGTTAAAAACTTAAAGAATTATACTTATCTGATTCAGTTCAGTGCATGAAGATGCGATTTTCTCCCATCGGTGTGTTTTGGTCAAAGATATCAGTATAAAATATTGGGTTCTTAACTATAATTATATAAAAAAGTTAAGAATAATTATTTACGCGATAAAGTAGTAAAGAAATCGCTCTAAAATCAGTGAGGGCATAAGAAGAATTCCCGAAAATATTTATATACAGAACACCAAATTGAAAGAGAGCGTGACATATGCTGGTCTTACATGCCGCATGGGATAATGATAGATTTTTTCTCTGGGCGGAATCTTCCTCTCTGCCACCAAATGCTCATGGAAATCGTGGTCGGCAGTCCAACACTAAAAAACTCAAATCAAGAGCACATCCATTCTCTCTCGCCAGAGATGAGTTAAGAGAGGCTATTGAAAGAATTTCAGGTAATTTTTCAGATCAAAGTTCTCCAAAGTTTGAGACAAAAAAACTTCTCATACCTTCCGCAAAAAAAGGTCCTCTACCATCACCGTGGCTGATTCGAGAAGAGGATTACAACACCGAGAAGGCGACCGGGTTGGCAGAATGGGATATTGAGACTTTAATTTTTGATCCCTATTCTACATTTGATCTCTTACTTGGACTACCGGAAGATCCTCCTCACGGCTTTGTCTTCGGTAGTTCACTTCGGTTCTGGATTGAAGTAGCCAAGTTTTCACTCGAACTTATCATAAGAGAGCAGTTTATACCTTCAATTCAAGAGAAGGACGGTTCCTTTCGAGCTTTATGGGAGATGGCGATCGGCGAAGAGGACGAAGAACGGGTGCTTATGTTATCAAAGGCAATGCCACCGAGCTGTCGGGCATCTCCGACCTCACAATTGCCTGTGGAGATGGTCTTGACGTTTATCAATCGAACCATCGATGCGTTTATAAGAAAAAAATTATCTTCTACCTTGCTCATCCCACCCCATCGTGGTCGTCCTCCAAAGGTTCTTCCATTACCTCAACAATGGCTTCGAGCTCTTTCAACAGATAATCCCACCCTTCTGGCACCACCTGGAGAATTGAACGCCTTTTCTAACAAAATACATACGTGGCTGGTTCAACTTCAGCCGACTGTACCTGGTGCGTCGTTTCGCACCTGCTTTAGACTTGACCCTCCCGGTGAAGAAGAAACGGAAGGATGGAAGATTCGCTTCTTCCTACAGGCAAAAGATGACCCAAGTTTACTTGTTCCTGCGGATGAGATATGGAAGACGAGGTCAAGCACGCTTACTCTTCTCGAAAGAAGGTTTAAAAATCCACAGGAACAATTTCTCGCCGATCTCGGTAAAGCCTCACGACTTTTTCCTCCTATTGAGACGAGTTTGCAAACGGCACGCCCGGTGGGACTGGAACTGGATGCCGAGCAGGCTTATTCATTTTTACGAGAGTCATCACCTCTTCTTGAACAGAGCGGATTCTGTGTCCTCCTTCCGCCATGGTGGGGGAAAACGAGTGCTCGTATTGGCATAAAAATCAGGCTGAAGTCTCCATTGCCGGGCGGGAGCGGTAAGGTGGCAACTTCAGGTCTTCTCGGCGTCAAAGGAATTGTTAGCTATGATTGGGAGGTTGCTGTCGGCGACAAAACGCTTTCTGAGAAGGAATTTGAGGAATTAGCAGGTTTAAAGATGCCTTTAGTTCGGATAAGAGGGCAATGGGTGGAGTTGCGTCAGGAAGAGATAGAAAAGGCGATTCAGTTTTTTAAGCATAAGCACACCAATGGCGAGCTTACATTGGGAGAGGCGATGCGGCTTGGATTGGATGCAGGTAATGAGGATGTGGAAAGAGAATTGGGGCTTCCCGTGGTGAGTGTTGAGGCAGAAGGCTGGCTCGAAGAGATGATGAGCAATCTTTCTGAAGGAGTTAAGATATCTGAAATTGAGACGCCTCAGACCTTCCATGGGAATCTTCGTCATTATCAAGTAAAAGGCGTCTCATGGCTTGCATATCTCAACAAATTCAGGCTTGGTGCTTGCCTAGCAGACGATATGGGACTGGGAAAGACGATAGAACTGATTGCCCTTCTTCTGCACGAACGTGCGAGTAAACGAGAAGATCTTCATCTAAACCCAACACTTCTAATTTGTCCCATGTCGGTGGTGGGTAACTGGCAAAGGGAGGTTAAACGTTTTGCACCATCCCTAAAAGTCATGGTTCATCACGGTGCAGATAGACTTACAGGCGAAAACTTTGCAAAGGAAGCGAATAAGTGCGACCTCGTCATCAGCACTTATACATTGGCGTATCGAGATGAAGAGACATTATCTGCAGTTCACTGGCAACATCTCGTGCTGGACGAAGCACAGAACATCAAAAACCCGACTACCAAACAGACGCAGGCGATAAAGAAGCTTGAAACAGAGCAGAGAATTGCACTTACAGGGACGCCAGTGGAGAACCATCTCTCTGATCTCTGGTCGATCATGGACTTTCTTAACCCAGGATACCTTAAATCCGCACGATATTTTCGCACCAACTTTGCATTACCCATCGAGAAATATCGAGACAAAGATCGTGCAGAGAGGTTGCGTCGTATGATTCAGCCATTTGTGCTTCGACGTCTGAAGACCGATCCTAAAGTCATCAAGGATCTACCTGATAAGATGGAAATGAAGGTTTACTGTAACCTTACGAAAGAGCAGGCATCGCTCTACGAGGCAGTAGTTGCGGAGATGATTGAGAGAATAGAGAACTCTGAGGGAATCGAGCGTAAAGGGTTGGTGCTGGCTACTTTAATGAAGCTAAAGCAAATATGCAATCATCCTGCGTTATTTCTCCAGGACGGAAGTCCCCTACCAGGTCGTTCAGGAAAGCTTGCTCGATTGAAAGAGATGCTTGAAGAGGTGCTAGTGGAAGGTGATAAGGCACTGATCTTCACACAGTTTGCGGGAATGGGCGTTATGTTACGGCACTATTTACAGGAGAAGCTGGAATGCGAGACGATATTATTGCATGGAAAAACGTCGAAAAAGCAGCGAGATTGTATGATTCAGCGTTTTCAAAACGACCGGTATGGACCACCACTTTTCATCCTTTCGCTTAAAGCAGGCGGATTTGGACTCAACTTGACTGCTGCAAATCATGTCTTCCACTTTGATCGGTGGTGGAATCCTGCTGTGGAAAATCAGGCAACCGACCGCGTCTTCCGCATAGAACAGAAGAAGAATGTACAGGTCCATAAGTTCATCTGCATTGGTACGCTTGAGGAACGAATAAGCCAGATGATCGAGCAGAAGAAAGAACTTGCAGAATCCATTATAGGCACCGGTGAGGCATGGATCACGGAATTATCAACAGATCAGCTTAAAGAGGTATTCTCGTTGGGTTATGATGCGGTAGGAGGTGATTAAGATGGGAGATGGGTATTGGGGCTATTACGAATCAGCAAAACCGAGAGAAGTAAAGGATGGGATAAAGGCAAGAAGCAGACGAGGAGCAATTGGCGAGACGTGGTGGTCAAAAAGATGGATTGGTCTACTCGAATCCTTCGGCATAGGTGAAAGACTTGGAAGAGGACGTTCTTATGCTCGCAAAGGGCAGGTGATCTCGATTGATGCAAAGAAAGGTATTGTTACTGCAAAGGTTCAGGGCACGCGAGCAAAACCATACGATGTTAGTATTCAGTTGAACCAGATTTCAAAAGATGATTGGGACAAAGCAACGGATGCAATGGCATCAAAGGCGATATTTGCAGCTAAGTTGTTTTCAGGAGAGATGCCACTCGATATCGAGGATGCGTTCAATGAAGCGGGTGTATCTCTTTTTCCAACTTCGATAGAAGATATTAATACCGATTGCTCCTGTCCCGATTGGTCCAATCCATGCAAGCATATCGCTGCAGTTTATTATCTCCTGGCAGAATCTTTCGATGATGACCCTTTTCTCATCTTCAAGCTCCGTGGTCGAACGAGAGAGGAGATTATTGATGTGCTTCGTGAAAAACGTGCCGTTGCTGCAAGTGCGGAAGAAGAGAGCGAGGTAATAGATAAAAATCTTTCTATCCGTAGTGAGAAGGTCAAACCGTTGGAAGGCTGTCTTGATTCTTTCTGGCGAACAGGCGATGCATTGGATTCCTTTTCTGTAAATCCTCTTTGTCCTGATGTGGAGAATGCAATCCTTAAAAGGTTGGGAGACGCACCTTTCTACATCCATAAAATCAATCTCGCATCTTTGCTCGCAACAGCATACAAAGTGGCGAGCGGTACTGCATTGCAAAAGGCAGTAGAGGAGGCTAAAGCGTCAACGCAAATGAAAGAAGAGAAATAACAAATATGCCAATATAGCTAAGGACCCGAATGGAAATTCTCTTATGAGAATTAAGAGAACATTCGAAAAAGAAGATGTCTGTCAATTTTTGAGAGAGGTAGGGTTTTGAAAGAGGTACGGTCTAAAAATCCAGAAAAAGAATCATCATTATTTTGGATATAATTTAAAGATAGATCAATACGAAAAGTAAACTTTATAGTTAAGTGATCAATACATCTTACGTTGGGAGATTGAACCTAACCATACGGAATTCCTTGGCTCGATTCATCAGGAGGACGATGAATGAGAGTAAAGATCAGAGAGATGCATTCAAGAGCTTTTGGATCTTATACAGGCATGGTATAATTTCGTGAAGCCACATAGATCTCTTAGGGTAGAAGAGAATAATGGAAAGCGTAAATGGAGACAGAGAACACCTGAAAATGGCAGAAGGACTTACCGATCATATATGGTCGCTAGAAGAGATGTTCACATTCAGGGTGCCTGTTCAATGAATGACGTACACGACCTAATATTTTGCCCGTAACGATCAATGCCTTTGACCCACCAAGCATTTTAGCCTGTTTACCAACTTCTGAGACCGCACCAGCCCCCATCAAGTTTACAAGCGGTACAAAATAGCTATATATAATTTAACCTCCCCCATTTGATACCAATCTTGTTTCCACTATAAATAGTTGACGCATCCTCTCCTCTCAAATTTTGAGCGATTGAACCTTCCAAGCCACATTTAAAAGTAACCCCCTTCAATATCTACCACTCAGCGTTGCCTTGATCAGGCATATCTTCTCGTCCCGTTCAGTGCAAGTATTCAAGACGTTAAGTAATCGCAAACTTAACTTGTATCACATCTTCCGATAAGCATCATGCCGGAGAGGAATTTTGTTAAATTTTCCAAATGATTCAGAGCTTCCATGGAAATAACATGAACATAAGGGCGACGATCATCAAAACTATCGCAACGATCATCACGACCTTCAACGATGGAACGTCAGATCCGAACGCGATCGGTATCGGCCCGAGCATCACCACACCAGCCTCCTCTCACCTATCCTTCTTCTCCGTATGCCTTGTGTATCTCGTATAACATTCCGCTCACGATGATGAGTACGCCGATCAGTATGAAGACGGATCCCACGAGAAACCAGTTTATATCTCAAATATCCTCATGGTTTTACCTTTTCAAATTTCGTTTAAATGGTGAGGAGCGGGCAGATACGGGTGGGATACCACGTTTCTCTCGACAAACCAATAGAATTTCTCTCTTTTGATCCTTCTTCATTCTTCCTCCTCCTCGTAATTGTCTTGTGGCATTCTGTTCCACCCCGCCCCCGCGAGGGAATTAATCACCTGTCGATGTGTTTCTCCTCCCTTTTTTCAATCACGTATTCAATGACAGCGCCAGCCATTGCCCTCAAAATGCGTGGATACTGTCTGTTTGATACTACATTCCCCAACCACCGCTTATTTTCCCTATAAAACCTCAAAATCTCCTTTTCTTCTATCATTTCGAATCCTCCATATGTTTTTCTCTGCTCTCCACCGGTTTCAACTTCAACGAGCCATCCTCCTACAAAGAAATCGATATTAAATCTCCTTTTCCCATGTTCCAGCTTCTAATCACATCGGGCGGCAGCGAAACTGTAAAAGTGTGGTGTATCTTACAGATTTTCCTATTTCTGAAGTTTAAAACAGCTTTTTGCATGTTAACAGGTATATATTGGATCTATATTAAATATTTAGCTTCGTGAAAAGACCATTGGCTATTTAAAAGGAGTAAACCATAGTATTTTTGAATATATTAAATACCATAGTATATAAAAATCGCAACCTTAATATATACAAAGATCATTACCTGACAATATGGGCGGCAAGCGTAGAGCGAGGGGAGAAAGGAGAAAAAGCGGCGAAACTAAGTGGAATATAATAAAATATGCCCTTGATAATGGCGGATCATTTCGTGAATCCGATTTAAGAGATCATTTGAGGGAAGAATTTAATATAAGAGAGACAAGGGGGATAAAGAACCATTTAAAAGATTTGGAAGAGAATGGTATCTTGAGAAAAATTCCTAATAGGGGTCTATCTAACCTCTGAGATCTAAATACCGATCTAGTTTCGATAAAAAAGATGATCAATCTAGGCGGAGACGAATCGGAAGGAGAAGATCACATCTTGGAACTGCGGCGGCACGATTTCATTCTGGAATCCATATACGAGAAATATGAGAAATATATCGTATTTCAAAACAATTTGATCAGTTACCTTTCTTTTTCTCCGACGTTCTTCAAAAGATTCGTTGAAAGCGATCCTCAGACGGTATATAGTACGATAGAGAAATATTTGGCTTCCAGCGAGATACGTCAGATAGATGATTTATTCTATTCGGCCTATCCGTTTGAGAATGGTGCGGTAGATATGGGGCCCGCGACCAATCTCCAAAACGACAGAAATAGACGGCATTTTGAGAAGATAAAGACACTGATCAAGAGGGAGATCGCCCTTTGCCTATTTTGTAAGTATTCGTTGATGACCGATCTCATGAAAAATCCTGGGGACGAGGTGCTGATAAAAAACTTGGATATAATTGAGAAGATGATCTATTTCTATAATACCACTTTGAAAACGCGTGCATACCATAACATATACAATCTCATTGGGATTAAGGACAAGGAGAAAAGAAGAGATCTCTTCAGAGGAATGGTTTGGGGTCGTCAGGCTCCTCAGATGAAATATTTGGAAGAAATAGATTCCCAAATATTAAAAGAGACCATAGAGATTATAGAAAAGGGAGAGACGGAAAGAAGAGAAAGAAAGGAAGAAGTAGAAGGTGAAAAAGAAAAAAACGCAAGGAATTAGAAAAGAGTGAAGTTGACATTTAAAGAGATGGAGTTGGGGAAATCGGAAGAGGAAGAAGAGGGGGAGATAGTAAATATTGAGGATTTTGAGAGGGAGTACCAAGAACACATGGCCGATTTTGAATGGGAGGTTTTAAAGCCAAAAGAAGCGTTTGACAAAAAGGAAAAAGAAGAAGGCATACCTGCAGAAGTAGCTAGGGTGCGTCTTCCAGAGATGGAATTAGATGAAAAATATTGTAAGGAGGAGGAATATGAGTACATACCTAGTGACTATCCTTCACATTTGAGCGATGAGTCAAAGACGTTCTTTATGTTCGAGGAGGGTAAGACGCCAGAGGATATTGAAAGAGCAGGGATTTGCGATATCAATGAGGCGAAGAAATATTGGGAAGAATACCTTTATTTAACAAATGAAGATAATTGGGACGAGATCATGGAAGAAGCGATACGTTCGTTTCTGGAATGGGTAGACGTTAAAAGTAAAGTGCCGTCTCAAGAAAAAATGGAGGGAGAAAAGTGAGACATCAGATCCCAGAGTTTGGGATGGGGTTGAGATATCCTACATATCTTCTGAGAGAGAATTATTTTTCCATTGTTCTCTGCAACCCCATTGTGTCACATCCTTTATTCGCCGATTGACACCCATTTAAATCGCCTCGATTTTTCTTTTTAAAACTTCTTTACTCTTATTCCCCTCTTACTCTCATCTTCTTATGGTAGAAGTTTTAAATTGAAAATGGCCAACCGTGTAAATTAGAAACGGAAGAAGACGATGCCTAAAACAGCCTCACATCTTAACTTAACTTATTTTTCCAACAGCTCCCTCATCTTTGGCTCATCCATCAATTCTATCAATTTATACAACCTGTTTACCTTCTCCTCCATTCCATTTGCCTCTATAAACGTCAGAAGTCCTTTTGTCCTATTTACTTTATCCCTCAGCTCCCTTATCTCTTTTTGTTGTCCTTCGAGCATCTCCATGTGTGTCTTCATCTTTTCATCCATTCTCTTCTCTAAATCAGATACGCTCTTAGATGCCTCGTTCACAGATAACTGTGGCTCTACATCCCTGTACATCTCCCTTATTTTCTCCAGTGGTGGAATGAGGTAAGCACCGTTATAAGGAACGGAATGGCCGAGCATAAACTCAACTAACATATCAGAGAAACCGTTAAGACGTAGTACCGTAGAAAAACCAGCCCTCAAAGCGTGTGGTCTTGCTGGATTGAAGTCGGCAGAGTTCATCGCTTCTTTGCTTACAACACCAGATGCCATGGCAACCCCCTTAACATATTCTGTACAAGATTGGGCGTGATCCGTTCACCTTTCCTCTTCTTCTTTCCTTCTTTTACAAATAGTGGAGATTGATAGGTTAGCTCTTCTCCTTTATGCTTTCTCTCATCCAAATAAGCTTTAATAGCATCGATCGAATCTTTACCGACGAACGTAAAATATTCTACCTCTTCTTTTTCTCTTACGACCGTAATCATCAGTGGATCTCCGTCTCTGTCTTCATCCAATTCTCTCGCAACATCACCGTAATCTATAGAAGAGAGCGTCGATATGTCAAACCCCCCTTGAAACATGAATAAAATGATCGCCTTATCCCTCAGCGTTGTTGCATGATCGATCAATCTTTTTACGATCTTTGGTGTCATGCTCATCTTCCTGTTCTCCTTTTTTGAAACACCTCTCTTAGACTTTGACATTAGAGGATAACCATTCCTCCTGTAGAAACTCCTTATTGAGGTCGTATACATTGCGGAAAGGTTCTTGGAGAGACCTTTTCTTCTCTCGCCCTTTACTTCTCTTCTCGTCACGTAATTGTTCAATAGGTATTGGTAGAACTCTTCTGCCTTCTGTTCAGGCTTTCCCCGTTCCCTTCTACTCTTCTTTCTGTCTTCTTCGATCTCGTCTATCAGCTCTTTTGGATTCTTTCCCCTAAACCCGACGTATAGCCTGATCCCGGAGAGATAACTCCTCTTGCTCCCTTCCTTCACCATGCTTAACCATTTTTTAACTTCTTCGAACTCATCAAAATTGTTCAGTGCCATACGTATAAATTATCCTATCAATACATAAATGTTTCTATACAGTGAAGTAATGTATTGATCTTACCATCTGAATCTCCGCATAAAATCTCTAAAACTTCTTCCGGATCTCCAAACACAACGCGTTGAACCACTTCGACGACCTTTCCATCTCTTCTCTTTTTACAGACCTTAAGCATACTTAATTAAGATCATCAGAAGGAACTATAACTGGATCTGGTCTTCTTCCAATTCCCCTGTACGATGGTATCTCTAGTTTTCCATAGACATAGACCAATC
>CABGHH010000047.1 GCA_902158745.1 Candidatus Methanolliviera sp. GoM_asphalt | reverse complement strand
GGATTTAGAAAATCCGATATCTGTTCAATTATTTTCACGTAAACCTAATCTCCCTTTTACCTACATGGATGGGATAGATATTTAAAAATAACGTCAAAGAATCTATAGGTGGGGTGTGTGAAGGTAAATTAATAAAAAGATAGAAGAGAAAATAATATTTCCTCCCAAAAATAATTTAAAGATTGATTAATACGAAAAGGTAATTCTACACTCAAGCAAACACCGTTTTGATGACAGAGAAAGCCCTTTCTCAAGGAGTCCTTACCGATGATATCTTTCTACTCTTCTCTTTTTGATCTTTGGTTGGTGGTCTACCACGTAATGCTCTATCCATCGTAAAGTTTGTTACATCTTTTGGAATAGATGTCCCGAAGTGCTCAAAAACCTCGTTTTTGACATGCGACGAAATCTTTGATTTCGTGTAGTCGGAAATCGGAGATCTCCGTATGCCACGACGAAAGTCGTGAGCACCGTGAAAATGAGACATTTTCACATGTCTTCTTTTGATTTTAAGGTTTTTATTGTCCAGTTGATTTTGTAATTCATTCCATACAGCTTATCCACACTCCATTTCTATTCAATCTCTTTCTGAATCCCCATATGTTGAAAAATCTGGAATCTCTGAACTACTTATAAAGTGATGAAAAGATATTCTGTCTGCGAGTTGAAATTCCATCTCCTGATCTGAATAGCTTCAGCTGTAGAATGATCCGGCAAGGTATATTTGACTTATATCTCTCGTGCGATCTCTGCCCCCTCCCGAATGGCATCCAGCGCTTTTCTGGGTTTAGAAGAATCTCCGATCAGATACAACTCTGATATTTTGCCGGATAATAGATCGTACAACCCTCTATTTGATCTCGTGCCGACCGAAAGAACGATTGTATCTCCTTTAATAAACCCTCTTTTTCCGTCTTCTTCGACGATCAATCCACCCTCGACGATCTCGACCGCTTTAGTCCCCGTTTTAATATCTATCTTCGCTTCTTTCAGCCTCTTCTTGATGATCCATCTTGTGCTTCTTCCTATATCTGTTCCAACCTTTCCAAGCATCTCTACAATCGTCACCTTCTTACCCTTCTCGGCTAAAAATAACGCGACATCGCATCCGACTCCGCCACCACCCATTACAACAATATTTTTCCCATCTACCTCTCTTCCTCTCAAGATATCAAATGCCGTAATGACGTTATCTCTATCCACTCCAGATATATCTGGTATGCTCGGTGAGGCTCCCGTGGCGACGATCACAACGTCTGGATTTTGCCTCATTATAAGATCTTGAGTTACATCTCTTCCAAATTCGATCTCCACATTTTTTCTAAGCTGATTGAGATAATACCTTGGTATATTTGCGAATTCTTCCATCGCTGGCCATGCAGAGATCAAGTTTATCTGCCCTCCCAACCTGTCATCTTTTTCGTATAACGTTACGTTGTGCCCTCTCAATGCGGCGACCCTCGCCGCCTCCATGCCAGCGGGTCCACCTCCAACGACGATCACTTTTTTGGGATTTTCTACGGGTTTGATCTTGTATTCTTCCTCCTTCCCAACAGCGGGATTCACGAGGCACGTTATAGGCACGCCGTTGAAAACATCATCGAAACAAGAATTACATGCTATACACGTTCTTATCTCGCCATAACGTCCCTCTTTTGCTTTATTTGGTAGTTCTGGATCGGCGATTAAGGGTCTTGCCATCGCGATCAGATCAGCTTTTTTCTCTTTTAGAATATTCTCGGCGAGTATAGGATCGTTGATTCGATGAGAAGCAATTATTGGAATATTTACGACGTCTTTAATCTCCTTCGCCAAATAGACAAACCCACCCCTCGGAACCATCATCGACATCTGATCGACTCTTGATTCGTGCCAGCCAACATTCACGTTGAGTGCATCGACGCCCGCATCATCTAAAGATTTTGCAATTATTTTCTGCTCTTTTAACGTGTTTCCACCCTCTACAAATTCGTTACCGGAGATCCTACAGAGTATTGGAAAATTATCGCCGACCTTCTCTCTTGTCTTTTCTATAATCTCCAATAAAAATTGCATTCTATTCTCAATGCTTCCTCCATAACGATCGGTCCTCTTATTCGTGATAGGGGAGAGAAATTGGGAGATTAAATATCCCGTTGCGGCTAAAAATTCGACACAATTGAATCCTGCCTTCTTTGTCCTAAGGGCACCTTCTGCAAATTCGTCTTCGATCTTTTCTATCTCCGGAATCGTTAAAGCTCTTGGCATCTGCCTCGTGAATATCGGTGCGGGTATATCCGAGGCCGAAACGATGTGATCGCCGGGGAAGAAAGAGTACCTTCCGGGATGCCATAATTGTAATCCGATCTTCGTTCTATATACTTGAATTGCTTTTGCAAGATCTCTCAATTCCGAGATGAACTCATCACCATATATATTGACGTAACTCGGCTCGTTCTCATCGATGCCTGTTGGCCCGATGAAAATCAATCCCACGCCACCCTTTGCTCTCTCTATGTAGAAATTTTTCAACTTATCATCCGTAAAGAAACAGCCGATGCTCGGCATCACTATCCTATTTTTAAGTTCCATGCTTCCTATCTTTGTATCTTCAAACAATATCCCCATTTTTTTCTCCTACACATTTTTTTCTTCTACAGATATAAACTTGTGGTGTTTCTAATATTTAAAAATTATGATAGATAAGATTGTAAAATTATTGGTATTTAGAAAAAATAACCGAAAATAACAAGTATAATGAGAGCAGATAAGATACTATGGCGGAACGATTTATACAGAAGGAGAAGCCGTATCACGCGAATAAAGGTCTTATTCCTCTTACAAACAATCATTTATTGGCACGCCAGTAGCAATTTGTCTCAACAAAAATCCAATTTCCGTTCCATTCCGGCGAGCAGGCATACATGCAAAACGCTTATTAAATACCATCCACCGATCTTTAGAGGATGTATTCGGAGAAGTTGAGATCTCTTCCGCCGTATCTCTTCGCTTCGATCGATGAACTTAAAAGAGAAAAGCTCAATAAGGGGATCGATCTGATAGATCTTGGGGTCGGCGATCCAGATATGCCGACGCCGTCTAATGTGATAGATGCGTTGTGCGAGGCGGCAAGAGATCCAAAAAATCACAGGTATCCTTCATATGAGGGTATGATCGAGTTTAGGGAAGCGATTGCGGAGTGGTATAAGAGACGGTTTGGCGTCTCTTTGGATCCAGAAAAAGAGGCGATAACACTCATAGGATCAAAGGAGGGGATAGCTCACATTCCTTTTGCCTTTTTAGATGAAGGAGACGTGGCTTTGGTTCCCGATCCGGCGTACACCGTCTATAGGATCGGATGTATCCTTGCGGGAGGAAGACCCGTCGAGATGCCACTTTTAGAGGAGAATGGATTTAAGCCCGATCTCGAGATGATAGATGAGAAAACCCGTAAAGAGGCTAAGATCATCTTCATAAATTATCCAAACAATCCGACGGCGGCAACGGCAGAGAAAGAATTTTACAAAGAAGTGATCGATTTCGCCGCCGAAAACGAGATAATTGTCTGCAACGACAACGCATATTCGGAGATATATTACGATGGTCAAAAACCGCCGAGCTTTCTCGAGGTGAAGAACGCAAAGGAAGTTGGTGCAGAATTTAATTCGCTCTCAAAGATTTATAACATGACAGGTTGGAGGATAGGATTTCTCGTTGGAAACGAAGATATAATAAAAGGATTAGGTATGGTAAAGACGAATATTGATTCCGGAGCATTTAATGCAGTCCAAATAGCTGGAATAGAAGCGTTGAGAGGAGATCAGACCTGTGTTGAAAGTAATAGACGAATATATAAGGGGAGAAGAGACGTACTCTTGAAGGGAATCAAGCATTTAGGTCTAAAAGCGGATAAACCAAAAGCCACGTTTTACGTTTGGGCAAGGGTTCTAGAGGGATATGATTCCATGAAATTCACGAAGCTTCTTTTGGACAAGGCGGGAATCGTGGTTACACCTGGGGTCGGATTTGGAAGATACGGGGAAGGTTACGTCAGGTTCTCATTGACGGAGAAGGTCGAGAGGATAGAAGAGGGCGTTAGAAGGATTGAAGAATTGGAGATGCGATGAAAATTGGATTATTTGGAAAGAATCAAGTATCTGATAAAAATGCTTCCAAATGATATTGTAGGGTACACAAAGGATCTAAAGACTGTTGATAGGCAAAACAATCGCCTATGTCTGTAAAGATTATATGTGCGAATCACCTACACCGATGTTAATAAATTGTGGAATTTATTGACGCGTAAATTTGAATTATCTATGCGCCGCAATTTGATCAAAATCTACTATTCGTTTCAGGGGGAGATCATCATAAGAGCCATGATATTGAATATATTCTATGTAAAGCTCTCCTTTTTTGTTGTATTTAGGCAAAATTGTATCTCTTCTCCCATCAAATTCTACCGATGGTACACCAATTCTCTGGCACATCTTAAGATCGAATGTGGGAGTCGCCTTGATCCATTTTCCTCCGAGAAAAAGTTCGCTATACCCATGACAGACAAAGATATCGGTACCCATCAACTTAACAAGTTTTTCTGGTGCGAGATGATTTCTGATGGTAGCAAACCCCAATCTGGAGGGAATGCCTACCGCCCTTGCTAAAGCGCTCAACAAAACCGCTTTTTGTACGCAGTATCCTTCCCCCTGTTTCAAAATCTTGCTTGCTATGAAATCTTCTGCATCGGATGAGAATAGATAGGGATTATATCTTATCTCGTCTCGCACAAAATAAAAAACTCTTTTTGCCCTCTCCAATTCATGGTCGGTGCTTCTAACGAGCTCTTTGGCTCTATCTTTAACGAGAAGAGAATCACAATCCATGAAATAAGTAGATTTCAGATATTCTTCCATCTTCAAAGAGGGCATTAACCTAACTTCTTTACCAATTCTCCTACCCTTCTTCCAAATTCTCTGCATGCTTCCAACGTTTCATCATCAGGCTTTCCTATCGAGACAACTCCATAGTGGCCACCCGCTTTGATAGGATCTCCGATGATGACCATTCCGTGGCATAGCATCGCCTCTATCATCGAGATCAACGTCGTCTCGTTCCCACCAGATATGATCTTAGAGGATGTAAAAGCCGCGCCTACCTTGCCCTCCAGCTTTCCTCTCACCTTAATGGATCTATCGACAAATTCTTTCATGACACTCGGCATCGATCCGAAGTACGTTGGAGCTCCGAGAACAACTCCGTCTGCTGTCTTTAAATCGTCTAAAGTAGTTTCTTCCACCTTCTTAACTCTTACATCTACGCCTACATTCCCAAGACCATCGCCAATTGCCTTTGCCATCTCCTCCGTGTTTCCCGTTCTTGAATAATAAACAACCAATACTTCTAACATGATTAGCCCTCTCTTTTTAATCTTTATCTTAATTTTATTTTATAAACTTAAAGCTTTCCTCAATCTCCAAAATCTTTATATAGAAGTATATAAAAAACATATACAAGAAGATCGATTGAATCGGTATCTATTGAAGAATCGAGAGCCGTTCTATCGGTTAGAAAACCATACATTTCTAAAGGTTTGGTGATATATATGAATAGTGTAATTTTTGGACAAGGGTACGTTGCGTCTATCTTGAATGTTGGATTGCAGCGTATTAAAGACGGAGAGATAGGTCTCGAAGGGATACCTCTTGGAAACTCAATTTCTAAGATGATAGAGGATATAAAAATCGTGGGAGCATTCGATTTAGATAAGAAAAAGATCGGAAAAAATCTCGGAGAGATAACGAAAGACTATTGGGATAAAAATATAAAATTCGATGACGATTATATCATCGAAGAAGGATACAGAGATAATAGAAAAGGAGGGAGTATAGATCTCAAAGAGGAATTGGAGAGATTGACGGATATATATGAGAAAAAAGATGCGGAGATATTCGTCAATACGATTACGACGGAAAGTTTTGAGCCTTTCGCTGAAGAAAAAGAATTCTTGAGACGTATAAAAGAGAACGATTTTAAGAGGATATCTCCCGTTCAATTCTACTTCTATTCCGTCATGGAATATGATAGACCTTCCGTCTTCATAAACTGCATCCCAACGATGATCGCAAACGATCCGGCGATGGTTAAGATAGCCAAAGAGAGAAAAAAGGTCATCTTCGGAGATGACGGAGCGACCGGTGCAACCCCCTTGACTGCGGATATACTTGAACACCTGAGGGAGAGGAGGAGAAAGATTATGAGCATCTGTCAGTTCAATATTGGGGGAAATACTGACTTTCTTTCATTAGCAGAGCCAGAAAGAAATATCTCAAAGGAGCGCACGAAGGCAGGCGTCGTAAAAGATATCCTCGGCTACGAAGTTCCAACTCACATAAAACCGACCGGATATTTAGAGCCGCTCGGTGATAATAAGTTCGTCTCGATGTTGATCCCATACGTCTCGTTCAACGAAGCAATAGACGAGATAACGGTAAACATGAGGGTGAACGACAGCCCCGCACTTGCAGGAAATATCGTCGATCTGATAAGGCTCGGAGAGATCTGTCTGAAAAGAAAGGAATACGGAGCGATCTATCCGATAAATGCCTTTTACATGAAGATGCCTGGTCCAATCGAGAAGCCGGCGATAGCAAAGATAAAAGCATTTGAATTATTGGAGAGATGGCTTGAAGGCGATAATATTAGCGGCGGGGAAAGGAAAGAGATTTAATGAGAAAGAAATACCAAAGCCGGCCGTTAATGTATGCGGAGTTCCTCTAATTCTCCGCAACATCTTCTTCCTTAAAAAACTCGGTCTCGACGTAGTAGTCGTCGGTGGGCACAAATTCGATAGATTAAGAGAGATCCTGCCTGAAGATGTTGAGCTCATCAAGAACAATTCTATAGAGAGAGGGAACGCGTTCTCCGTTCTCTGTGCTCAAAATAAATTAAAGGGAAGATTTCTGGTTTTGATGGGAGATCACGTCTATACCGAAGAATTTTTAAGAAAGACGCTGAATGCACCCGCAAATTCTGCGATCGTCTGTAAAGAGAGCGATCTAATCCATACGGATGAGGCGACAAAGATCTTGGCGAGAGAGGGAAAGATACTGGATATAGGAAAAGAGATCGAAGAATGGAACTATATAGACACGGGTGCTTTTTTATGCGAAGATTCAATATTTAAAACTTTAAATGACCTATTTTGTGAAGAAAATCATGTAGAGTGGAGCGATGTCATAAATAGAAGCGATATGAATGTTTATGAGAACGAAGAACCCTGGATGGACGTGGATATGAAAGAAGACCTAAAGAAAGCAGAAGATCTCCTGATGAGATCGTTGAAGAAGGACGAAGACGGATTCATATCGAGACATATCAATAGAAGATTCTCACGTTCGATTACCAAAAGATTAGTAAATTTTAATATTGAAGCAAATCTCATCAGTATTTTCTCTTTTCTTCTCTGTATAGCATCATCTCTCTTCTTCTATGGTAAAATTTTATGGATCGGTGGAATCCTGGCACAATTCTCTTCGGTTTTGGACGGATGCGACGGAGAGATAGCAAGATTGAAGTTAAAAGAGAGTAAATTTGGCGGTTTTCTCGATTCCATTCTCGATAGATACGGAGATGCGATGATAATGTTGGGGATGTTCTCCCTCTTGAAATTTAATTTTCTTAACATCTCAATTTTAGTTGCCGCATTATTTGGATCTTTAACGATCAGTTCAACGGCTTGGAGATTTGAGAACGATTTTAAAGAAAAGATCCACACGCATGAGGGTTGGATACGATATATTCCCGCGAAGCGTGATGAGAGGATGTTTATCATATTCTTGGGTGGAATTTTAGGAACGATTTGGCTTCCCGCTATCTTTTGGTCTCTCTTTATCATCGCGATCTTATCCAATTTGAGGATCATCGGGAGAATTCTCATCGCACGTAAGATGAGAGTAGCATAGAAATTCTATATATATCTATTTTTATATAATTGGAAAGCTTTAAATATAGATTTGAACTTTGTAATATTATGTATAAAATTTCGATCATCGGAAGCGGAACGGTTGGAGGGGCGATCGGAAAAGTATTCACAAAGTATGGTTATCACGTGATATTTTACGATCTTGAACGGGAAAGACTGAAAGAACTGGCATCCAGGGGTTATAAAGTTGCTGAAACGTTGGAAGAAGCGGTTTTGAATACGGATATCTCGTTCATCTGCGTTCCAACACCAAGTAATAATGGAAGTCCTCAAAAATCGGAGATTTTTGGGATACGGAAATCAAAGATTTTCGACCAAATCGATAGAAGCTATCTCGATACCGCACTCTCAGGCGTCTTGACCGCCTCATCTTTGAAGGATGGATACCACACGATCGCGATCAAGAGCACGGTCCTGCCGGGGATCGTGGAGAATTCCGATCGAAGGAATTGTGGAATATGTCTGAATCCAGAATTTTTGAGAAGCGAAACGCCAGAGGAAGATTTTGAGAATCAACCCGTCATAATTGGATCTATCGACGAAAGAGCCGTAGAAATACTGAAGGAGTTCTACGAAGACTTCAGAAGAAGAACGGAAAAAAACTTTAAAATCTTCGTTACAGATACAAAGACCGCAGCGATGATAAAATATGTATCAAACTGTCTCTTGGCAACAAAAATCTCTCTATTCAATGACATCGCGGAGGTGTGTAAAAAACTCGGTGTAGATCCAAGGATCGTGGTAGATAATATAATTACGGATAGGTATTCGACTATTGAACAGTATAGGAGAGATTTTTTATCTCTCGGATTTCAGGATGAGTGCCTGCCAAAGGATCTTGATGCCTTCCTCTCTTTCTGTAAAGATTTGGGTTACAAGCCAGAATTATTGAGTGCGGTTAAAGAAGTGAACGAGAGGATCAAAAGAAAACGATGAGAATAGCGGTCATAGCGAAGGGGATATCTCCTTTCGTGATTGGAGGTGCAGAGAAGGTAACAAAAGAAGTGGTGAATCGTTTAAGGAAGAGGGGGCACGAAATAAAGGTAATTACAAAATATAAAAAAGAGGAGGATAGGCATGAGATAGGTATAGAGATCGACGAAGAATGGTCGAGGAATGCAGCCCTCGAAGCGATGAGGTTTGAACCGGACGTGATATATATCTGCAGACATTGGGGAGAATCCGCATCCCTCTATGTCAAAGATGTACCGATCGTCTCGATGTATCACGATATCGATCTCGATCTTTTACCCATCTCTCCCGATAGATATTCAAAACTCGAAGAGATCACAAGATCTTGTTTGAAAAGAGATGATAAGATCGTTGTGGCATCCCAACTAACCAGGGATTATTATATCAAAGATTTCTCGGCCGATAAGGATAAATTTTTCGTCATCCCGCTTGGCTTGGATGAGAAAGAAGCGTTGAAGGGCAAAAACATGAAAGAAGATAAATTTAAGCTCCTTTATCTGGGCAGAATCGCCCCAAATAAGGGTATTCACATCTTACTTAAGGCGTTGAAGAAGATATATGAGAATAAGGAGTTGCCGATAGAGCTCACAATTTATGGCGGTTTTACGAGAGATTATACCTCATATTATAACACTCTATTAGATTTTTCTCGTCCTTTACCCGTCAAATTTGCCGGAAGGGTGAGAGAAGAGGATAAAACGAAGTTATATCAATCATTTGATGCCGTCGTCTATCCATCGAT
>CABGHH010000046.1 GCA_902158745.1 Candidatus Methanolliviera sp. GoM_asphalt | reverse complement strand
TTCTTGCGAGTATGTTTCCATCTTCTTTTTTCCAGAGTAGTTTTTCTTCTGCTTCTCATGATATTTTGGTCTCTGGATAGGTCTCTCGGTCCCATCGATGAATAGAATATATCCTTAGCTCCGGGAAATATCTCAAATAATTCCTCTATGGTGCTAATTTTCCTCTTTGGTAGCGCCATCTCTTTATCAAGTGTATTCTCCAGTATAGATGCTAATTTCTTGACGTTGCGACATGCATTGGACCTATTGAGATCAAATAGGAGCCCTAAAAGATCAAAAGTTGGATAGCACTTGAAATAAAGTAGGATGAAAAATAATTTCTCCAAGGCAGTTCTTAAATTTCCTTTTCTTCCGCCTCCTGGCTTCCTTTCTCTATCACCTTGCTTAACTCCCTCTTCATACCTGTTCCATTTCTCATATTCAAGCTTTTGACCAAACTTTGGTGTTAGTTCATCAAATTCTGACACAGATACTCCTGTTGCAGCTCTCATCAGCCTATCACCCTTTAAAGCTCTATCAACGCTTATCATGTCTGATTATAGTTGTAGTACCAAATTAATAGCTTTTTGGTGGTGATAGTATTAATTGGCGACGTGTCCAGTGTGAGAAATGAGTTAGAAATGGGCTATAACCCACTATTATGCAACAAGTCTAATGTTTTCTTTCTAAATCATTCATTCGGAACTCCCCCTTAGAATATTAGAAAAATTTGGGAGAGCGAAAGCGAACCTCTTAATCTTGGTTATGGGAAGTGCGAAACATTTCTTTGTCGTTTCATTGGTCGGTTAAGAGAAGTTTTTCTACAAGGCGAAGCCGAGACAATCTGTCCCGAAGGGACTAAGGCGGCAATCCCGTAAAATTTATGCTACGACTAAATATAACAGCTTATAGAACTTACAATCCTTGCACGTTGGCATTTTTTCACCTTCTTTATCTCTTCTCTTTTAGTATCTCTACCAGATATTCCCCCTCCTTCGTTATCATCACCATATCTTTGTATATCTCAACGAACCCTCCCCTCTTCTTCAGCATATCGAGATGGAAGTTAAGCTCCCAATCCGAAAGGTCGAAGATATCCTTCAGCTCCCCTTTATGTGCCTGCATGATACCACTCAGATATCTAATGATCCCCATTCTCTTCTTGTTTCTCTTCACATCCGTCACATCCCTCATTGTAAGGGCAAGCTCCCCGCATCTGCCATCTGCCAGCCACGGCTTTTCTACCTTCCAGATGATTTTATGAAATAAAGGTTCACCGAAAGCCCCCGGATCGTATAGCCGATACTTCCTTTTCTTGTATGAAAAATCGATAGAATTTTCCTGATAACAGCACTTCACGGCCTCAAAAACTACTTCTCTATCCATACATCCAATAAGATCGATGATGGTTATCTGCTCTCTGAATCTCTCTATAACTTCTCTTGGGATGTTCGGAAGGTAGGGCGTGGGCGCATTCGAGCCGATGATCCGCTCTCTCTCATCAACGCCGTTCTCCACCAATCTGATGAGTGTTTCACCGGGAAGATGACCACAAGCCTCCCTCCCACAAAGCACGATATAGCGAATGTTGGGATTTGCCACGATATTACATACGATCTTCTCTATTCCGATATTTTCCGTTTGAAGCATTCCGGATAATGCTGCACCTGTGTCCAATCCTACCATAACGAGTTCTTCGAGTTCTGACGGTATCTGAAAGTCGAACGTATTGAGGATGACACAGAGAGCAACAGGCGAATAATCGTTTCCTCTGGTGTATCTCCCTTCTTCGGGTGGATATCCTTTTGGTGGCTTTATTTTCTTTTTAAACGTATGGGCACCTCGTTTTATGACATTGTCCCTCATCAATAGAGAAGAATTTATTTTATAACTTTTTAGACATATAAACGCCGTCCAACTCATAATCAAATTTTCGATAGTACTCTCGTGCTCCTATGCCACTGCATACTGCCATTTTTTTGAATCCGTTCTCGATTGCAATATCTTCTGCCTCTCTCAGCAGTGATCTTCCATAATTTCTGTGCTGCCATGAAATCCCTTCCGGTTTTTTTCCGACATCCAGCATCTGCCCATAGACATGCAGCTCCCTGATCAAAGCGGTATCTTCATCTATCTCTTTTCTATGTGGTTTAAACGGAAATCTCATCCTTATAAAGCCGATGAGTATATCATTTTTCGTATCTTCGTAAGATATAAAAAACTCTTCTCCTCCACAACAACAATACTTCCTCACCGAAAGGTCGATATCTTCAGGTTCGCCTCTCGCGTGCCCGACTTCCCTGCACCTTATACACCTGCATCTTTCTCCTCTCTTCCTCAAGATATCCTGTGCGATCTGTCTTATGTTGCTCTTCTTAACGCCATCGATGATGTGATTGCTGGGTATATCACGCTGAATTCTCTGTATTCTCACCCATGGCGGAACAATTTTTTTAATATCTGCAATTAACTCTGCAGCTTCTTCCGTTCTGTAAGGCTCATATCTTCCTGCCTTCCACCATTCATAAAGTTCCGTTCCTTCCGCAACAAGCGTTGGATATATCTTGAGATGATCCGGCTTGAAGTTCTCGTCCTCAAATATCTCTTTGAACATACAGAGATCACTATCAAGATCAGAAGATGGGAGTCCGGGCATTACATGGAAGCCAACTTTTAATCCACTGTCTCTCAACGCCCTGTTCGCCTCGATCGAATCTTCTACCGTGTGACCTCTCCTTATCTTCTCTAAAACCTCATTATATATGCTTTGAACGCCTATCTCCACCTTAGTTCCGCCGAGATATAAGATATCATCTATATCATCTCTTTTGCAATAATCGGGCCTCGTCTCAAAGGTTGTTCCTATATTTCTCACCTTTGCAGTCTCATTTATTCTCTTTGCATCCTCAAAGATCTTCGATTTTTTAGATTTAGAATAACTGTCATTTGAATTTGAATGCTCGCAATCATAAAATTCATTCATGGCACCCAAACATTCTGATACGAACGATCTTTGATATGAGAACGGTCTTGCCGTGAATGTTCCACCCATAACGATCAGTTCCACCTTCCCGATTGGATGCCCTATCGAGCTCAACTGTTCCAGCCTCTGTTTTACCTGTCGATATGGATCATATTCGCATTGCGCACCCCGCATTGCGGCTGGCTCAAATCCGGTGTAGCTCTGCGGAGAATTATTAGTCGGCCCTCCTGGACACATGACGCATCTGCCGTGGGGACATTCCACAGGAGAGGTCATCACTGCAACGACGGTAACACCGCTCATCGTCCTAGAAGGTTTCTTCCTCAACACCTCCCTAATTTTCTCTTCCTTTACGTATTTTAAAATCTCAGAATTCTTCAAAATTTTATTTGAACCGATCTCTTCCGCTATCTTCTTTTTGTAACGATCTATATCTTCTTCTCCTCTAAATGTCTCAACTATCTTGCTTATCTTCCGTTCTCTCTCTTCACCATCCATCGTAATGTGTTACCTCTTTCAAAGGTTTTCTTCTCGGCATCTTCGGTTTTTCTCCTCCGTATCCGATTGGAATGATCGCGATCGGTTTTATCTCTTTCGGAATATCCAAAACTTCTCTTACTCTTTCTTCATCGAAAGCTCCCGCCCAGCATGTTGACAATCCCTTTTCATGGGCGGCGAGGAGAATGTTCATCACACTTGCAGAGGCGTCCTGTATCGAGAATAAAACACCCCTCTCTCCATATCTCTTCGAGGATTCGGGTATATTTGCACAGACGACGATTATTACCGGAGCTTCTCCGATGAAAGTTTGTCCAAAAGCTGCTTCAACAAGTCCTTCTTTTAATTCTCTTCTCTTCACCACGATAAATTCTCTCGCCTGAAGATTCCCCCCGGATGGAGCGAGCTGTCCTGCCCAAAGGATATCTTCCAAATCCTCTTCTCTTATATCCTTTTTCAAATAACTCCTTACGGATCTTCTCCCCTTCATGACCTCCATGCAATCCATTTTAGCCCCTTTAAGTCCTATGTCATGAATTGTGATCTTCAAATATTTAGAATATTCGGTTTTGACTTTGACTTCCGAAAGATGTAAAATCAGCTCTAAAATCATCTTGGACTTTTTAATTCGTAAAAACGTGCTTTTTTGTAATTTATGATCGATACTTCCTTGTAATATCTTTTGAAGTCTATAGTCTCGTCGTTCAAAGGTTTTATTATAACCGAGGAAGATACCATTCTTCCAAGCTCACAGATAGCCGGTTGGATCTCCTCTGGTGGATTGATGGATAGTAAAAGCTTTGCTCCTTCGTATAAAGGTAAATCAGGATCGAAGACGTTATCTATAACTATACTAAACGGAGGGTTTTTTATCTCCTTTATATCTGTGGCAAAGTATCGCATCTTCTCATATAGTGCTTTCCCCATATAGAAATTATATCCGACACCGATTTCTATCACCATGCCACTATAATTTTTTATTATGTATTCCGCTATATCTAAATAAGAGAACATCCAAGATGGATAATCTTTAATTAAGAGAAGGGTTAAAAAACTTTGGATGATGATTGCTCTTGATCGATGAATTGATCGTAATCAGGCAGTTTTGTCCTTCAGATTTTCCTCAAGTGATAGAGATAGAGAGAGAGGTCTTCGAGGAGGATAACACCTTATTCTACATGGAACTCTATGAGTTCTTCCCAGATAGCTTTTACGTGGCATGTGAAAATCAAAGATTTTCACGGCGCAAAATCGGAGATTTTGCTGCATCCACAAGAGATGAGGTAATAGGTTTCGTGCTAGGGCTGGTCACCATCGAAGATGAGGGGAGGATATTCAGCCTGGCGGTTAAGGAGAAATATAGGAGGATTGGGATAGGGAGATCCCTTTTAGAAAAAATAATGAGTGTTTTAGAAGAGAAAGGTGTGAAGAGGATTAGATTGGAGGTTAAGGAAGATAATATAATTGCCCAAACGTTGTATGAAAGGATGGGTTTCGTCGAAAAGAGGATCATCCCTGCCTATTACAAAGATGGGAGCGATGCCATCTTGATGATGAAAGAGTGCTCAAAAATCGGAGATTTTTGGCATATCGAAAATCCAAAGGATTTTTGAATACTTGGAGGATATTTATGATGAAAGAGGCATTAAAGAACGTGATACGGAGGATCGAGGAATTTGGGATTGAAGCACATTTCGAAGAAGGGATAGGAGAGGGGAAAGTAGAATACGAGCTTTGGGATGATACGGTCACGGATGTATTCTGCATCCTAAATTTTCATCCTTCAAAGAGAGAGGTTGATGTGCTACTATTTCCGACGATCAACATAGACCCATCAAAATTGATGAACGTTCTTAAAGATGAACTGATGGGGTGGGAGATCAAATACAGATGATCGAGAGACCGAGGGGTACGAGGGACTTCCTTCCAGCGGAGATGAAGAGGAGAAGATGCGTGGAGAGAAAGATGAGGGAGTCCGTCGAGAGATGGGGCTATGAGGAGATAAAGACGCCGACTTTTGAGCATTTAGATCTCTTCACATTAAAATCCGGGGAAGATATTGTAGATGAGATCTATTCATTTGAAGATAAAGGAAGACGAAAACTCGCATTGCGTCCCGAACTCACGGCACCCGTCATCAGATTTTATGTGAATGAGCTGCAGAACGAGCCTAAACCGCTCAGATTTTACTATTTTGATGACTGTTTCAGGTATGAAAGGCCACAAAAAGGGCGTTTTAGAGAATTTTGGCAGTTTGGTATCGAACTGATCGGCGGAAGAAGAGATCTGGCAAATTTTGAGATGATTGCCCTCTCCGTTGATATTCTGAGAAATATCGGCTTGGGGAAATTTGATCTGCATGTAGGTGACGTCTCTCTATTGAAGAAGGCAGTTAGCTCTCAAAGAGACGATCTGGATGAGGAGAAAGAGCGTAAGATATTCAGGTTGATGGATAAAAAAGATGAAGAGGGACTTAAGACGTATCTGGCAGAGATAGGGATAGACGCAGAAAACTTATCTTTTCTGATGAGCACCTTAGATCCAATAGAGGAAGCTAAACGTATATTTGGCGACATAGATGAAATCAAACAACTTTCTACGTTATTAGATCTTCTGAGTGCTTATGAGATATATCCAAAGATAGATCTCTCGATAGCGAGGGGTTTAGACTACTATACAGGAATCGTATTTGAGATATACGCAGAGGAAGGGCTTGGTGCCCAGAGGCAGATATGCGGTGGGGGAGAATATGATCTCATAAAGCTCTTTGGAGGAAGAGAAGAAAGATCGAGGGGCTTCGCATTCGGATTTGATCGGATCATGGAGGTATTGGAGATAGAAAAAGAAGAAGAGAATATGATAATGGTGATCTCCACGGATGATTGCAGAAGAGAGGGTATAAAAGTTGCGAGAAAACTCAGAAAAAAGTTTAAAGTGGAATTGGACGTGATGGGGAGGAGCTTAAAGTCCCAATTGTCTTATGCAAATTCTTCTGGGATAAAAAAAGTGGTCATCGTTGGAAGAAGAGAGGTAGAGAAAAATTTTTACACGTTGAAAGATATGAATAACGGAGAACAGATCTCTTGCGGAGAAGAAGATCTTTTGGAGATGATTGCGAATCTTTGATTCGCAAACTCGCAAATCTTTGATTCGCAAACTCGCAAATCTTTGATTCGCAAACTCGCAAATCTTTGATTTGCGAATGATGAAGAAGTAAAAAAGGTTTATTAATAAGTGCTTTATCTTTTTCTCTTATGGATAGAAGAATATTTGGCATCTTTCTAATTGGGGCACTTCTACTCGCTTCGTCTGTAGCAATGGCTCAATCGGTGGGATGGAAGACGTATGAGAATGAGGCGTACAACTTCCATATCGATTATCCGAGCGATTGGGGTAGAGATGTATCTGTCGGTGATATGTACACGATGGTTCTTCATTCTGGCCCCAAAGGAAAAAACATAGCGGTAAGAATTCAGATCATTGAAGTGAAAAGTCCGAAGGAATTTAAGGAGAGAATGATGAGTAAGGACGTCAGTATCGGGGGCATCACGCAGAGGGTGGTCGCGGTCCTAAGAGATGGCGTATGGTATGAGGTGAATTGTATGGCGAATAGAGAGGCGTTTGAAGAGGCGAGCGAGAAATACTTCAATCAGATAATAAACAGCATTAAAATAGGGTGATCTATCTTTTTCAGTTCGGATCGACGAGACAAAGAGAAAAGTTTATATGAAGATTTTATCAATTTTAACCTATGAACAAAAAGATATTGGGCATCTTCCTAATTGGGGCAATTCTACTCGCTTCATCTGTAGCAACGGCTCAATCGGTGGGATGGACGACGTATGAGAACGAAAAATACAATTTCTCAATAAAATACCCTGATGAGTGGGGCAAGAATGAAGTCAGCGGAGATATGTACGCGGTCGTTTCATTCTCGGGGCCAAAAGGGAAGAATATTGCGGCGAGCGTTCAAGTGGTCGAGGTAGAAAGCCCAAAGAATTTGAAGGAGAAAATAGTGGCTAAAAATTTCAGTATCGGTGGTATCACACAGAAACAGATCATAATCGTGAAAAATGGAAGAATGTATGTGATGACATTCGTGGCAAATCACGAGGCATTCAAAGAGGCAAACGATACATACTTCAAAGAGATGATAAAGAGCTTTAAGATAGAATAATCTATTTTTTTTATCTTTATCTTTATCTTTAACGATCTCTCGAAGTGATCTTCCATTCGTCGGATTTGTAAAGGTGTCGGAAATCTTCGATTTCCGTATCCCAAAAATCTTCGATTTTTGAGGAAGTCATAAGAGATGAGAAGGTGGAAGGACTGGTTGAGGCAGTCGGAGATGAAGTTGAGATCTGCCAAGTGGGATTTGAAGGGGTAATTCTTTGAGGGCGCCTGTTTTTCTGCACAACAAGCGGCAGAACTTGCGGTAAAGGCGTTGCTCGAGAGGAGAGGGACGATTCTTCGTGGGCATTCTATATACACCATGATAAAAAAAGGTTACAAGGGATGAAGAGATGCTCGAAAGAGCAATAATCCTCGATCAGTATTATATTCCAACGAGGTATCCAAACGGTTTCGATGTTGACGTTCCAATGGACTACTATACCGAAAAACAAGCAAAAGGGGCAATTGAATATGCTGAAGATATCATTGAGTTCGTTAAAAGAGAAGTTGAATGATTATCCGTTCGTCGATCAACTGATGGACGTGATAGAGAAGATAAAAAAGTATGATCCTGTTGCGATCGTGCTCTTCGGCTCGTTAGCGGCCGGAGATTTTTTAAATGACAGCGATGCAGACATCGTCGTCATCTTCGGCGATGAGAGAGTGGATTTCTTAGAGACAATCTCAGAATTGAAAAAATTGGATGATACGGGATATATCGATTTCTTCCCATACGGGTGGAAGCAGTTTTCGGACATGTTGAGGGATTTTAACCTCCTCACGCTGGACGCCTTCGCCCGTGGATACACCATCCACATCGGAGACGAAACGATATGGAAGAGGATCCTTAACGTCGGCTCTGGGGTTATGAGAGACGTCGAACCGATCGAAAATGGTTGGAAGGTGAAGGTGGTTGAAAATCCTTGAGCACGTCTATGAACCTGCAGAAGATACATTTCTCCTCTTAAACGCCGCTTTAAACGAGGCAGAGGAGAACGATCTTATATTGGAGTTGGGAACCGGGAGCGGCATTATAGCGAAGACTCTCTCTGAAAGATTAAAAATATCGAAGGTCGTTGCTACCGATATAAACCCTTATGCCGTCAGATACGCGAGGTCTAAGGGGCTCGACGTGATAAGAACGTATCTCTTTCGTGGATTGAAGGGAAGATTTGACCTGATAATCTTCAACCCTCCTTATCTTCCGATGGAAGAGAAAGAGATAGAAGATAGATGGTTGGAAATTTCATGGGATGGGGGAGATGACGGAAGGAAGATCATAAATGAATTTTTAGATGGGGTCGGCAGATACCTCTCAAAGAGGGGGCGGTTTTTACTTGTGGTATCTTCCCTCTCCGGGATGGATGAGGCAATAAAGTCTGCCGAAGATAGAGGATTTAAGATCGAGATCATTAGTGAAGAAAAATTATTCTTTGAGAGGCTTGCCGTGGTAAAAGGTTCTTTGTGAGGGGTTTAGGTTCTCCATCTAATAATCTTCAAATACCTTTAAGAAGAACTTTGAAACCTCCCCTTTAACCTCTTCCGTTAACCTTGCATAAAAATGGTCGGTGTCATAGACTTTGCAGTATTTCTCTCCCAATGAGTCATTATAAATTTCTAAAAATTCATCATAAGGGGCTATATAATCCCTTTTTCCGTGGATGAAGAGTTTTTTATAAGTGGTATATTCTCGAAATAGTCTCTTTAAAAAGGGTGCTACCGCTCGATACATGGATTGTCAATGCTGAAAAGAAGTGGAAGGAAGATTTTGCGGAATATACCATAATAGACAAAAAAGAAACGACGTTCAAGGGAGAAAAGGCAATAGAGATAACGTTCAGTGCTAAGGAAAAAGTTGATTCTCCTCTAGTCAAAATGAGGGCAATATTGATGACAAAAGATGGAAATAGTTATGCGATCATATACGATGCTCTGCCGTCAGATTTCGATTTGGCAGATCAAAAATACTTTGAGCCGATGTTACAAAGCTTTACGACCCGCAGAGCGACGCCTTTCGATATTATCAGGAAGGTATGTGTTTGCTGTTAAGTGGAGATGAGATCTTTAAGATAGAATAATCTATTTTTTTTTATCTTTATCTTTATCTTTAACGATCTCTCGAAGTGATCTTTCATTTGTCGGATTTGTA
>CABGHH010000045.1 GCA_902158745.1 Candidatus Methanolliviera sp. GoM_asphalt | reverse complement strand
GGTGGGCGGAGCGCCAGTATCGCAGGAGTGGGCGAATAAGATAGGAGCTGATGGTTATGCTAAGGATGCTGTAGAAGCACCGAAGGTAGCCAAGAGATTACTTGGAATAGATTAAAGAGATGGTACAATGGTAGAAGAGATGACGTCTATGGAAAGGGTAATGGCGGTTCTAAATCGTGAGGAGCCGGACAGGGTGCCGGTGGTTTTTATAGCCACGACCATAGGGGCTAGAGAAGCAGGAGTTAATGTGCCTGAATATGCTACCGATGGTAAAAAAATGGCTGAAGGACAGCTAAACTTCCTTAAACGGTATGGAGTGGATCTGGTTACGCCCGGGTCTGGAATAGCCTCATTAGCCGAGGCATTTGGCACCACTACGAAGTACTATGACACCCAGTATGACTCACCAGCCGTTGGGGAACCAGCAGTAAAGAAGCCAGAAGATTGGGAAAAATTAGAGTTTAAAACGATCACACCTGGGATGATAGCTAGTCTTGAGGCCGGTCAGATTATTCACGATGAAGTAGGAGATACAGTTCCAATAATGGGTGGTATAATCAGTCCTCTTACTGTTGCTACATGGGTTGCGGGAATGTCAGATGCCTTGAGAGCTACCAAGAAGAATCCTGAAGCATTGCACAAGGGACTGAAGATTATTGCCGATCAGGAAAGCCAGATGGTAGAGGCACAGATTTCCATGGGAGCGAAGATCTTTATGGTGGTCTGCACCAGAGCCACCCGAGATATTTTTACCGATGAACAATATGCGGAGTTTGGTATTCCTTATGATCTAAAGGTATTAGAACATCTTAAAGGTAAAGATGCCCACGTAATGGTTCATGTTTGTGGAAACGTTCCAATGCTCAAGACCATAATTGAAAAGTATCCCATCTCGGCGGTAAACTGGTGGGATAGGGGCACACAGTATAATTTAGAGGAGATAAAGGAGAAATATGGAGATAAGATCATCATTGTCGGTGGTCTTGACCAGACGAGAACACTTATAATCGGTACCCCACAGGAAGTGGAAGAGCAGGCAAAGGATGCCATTAGGCAGGCGGCTGCCGGCGGTGGCTTTATGTTATCTGCGGGATGCGAGCTTGGTGCTATCACCCCACCAGAGAATATTCTTGCCGCGGTCAATGCCGCCAAAAAATATGGCAAATATCCCCTATCTCTGTGAAAATGTCAAATAATTTTTATCAGGAGATGAAAATGACAGAAGAGATGACATCCAAAGAAAGGGTTCTTGCTGCTCTCAATTTAAAAGAACCAGATAGAGTGCCAGTAGGGTCTTTTGCCACGCATGTAGCAGGAAAGATTGTTGGTATAAGTGTAAAGGACTATGCTACCGATGGAGAGAAGATGGCTATTGGCCAACGTGCGCTCTTTGAGAAGGGAGGGTTCGATATTCTATTTCCATTTTCTCATGTGGGTATGATCGCTGAAGGATGGGGAAGCAAGGTGCGCTATATGGATGCCGATGTTTCTCCTCTGATCTCGGAATATGCGGTGAAGAGTGCTGATGAGTGGAAGGAGGTAGAACCTTTCGACCCTGAAGAGGTTGCCGGTGTTCAGGTATTAGTAAAAGCGATTGGACACCTCAAGGAATGGCTGGATGAGCGCGCGTTTGTGTTGGGGGTGATGTTTTGCCCGATGACCTCAGCTACCCATGCTTGCTCTCTTTCCAATGTTCTAAAACAAGTGAAAAGGAATCCTGATCTGCTCTCCATAGGTCTTGAGACGATCACAGAATCCTTGATAAGAGAGGCAAAGGCGTTGGAGGAGGCTGGGGCTGATGGTATATTTCTGGCCGTCACCCGGGCTACTAGGGAGATCCTGACACGAAAACAATATGAGGATATTGCACGAAAGTGGGATGAGAAACTTCTTAGAAAGATACACGTTCCAGTGATACTACATGTTTGTGGCACAGACCCATTATTGGATATGTTGGTCGATTTCCCAAGCGTGAAAGGGATCAACTGGTGGGATAGAGGCACAAATTGGAGTCTTTCAGATGCTAAAGTTAAATTTGGAGACCGAACCTGTCTAGCAGGTGGTATAGACCAAACCAGGACAATCTTGATGGGTTCCCCAAAGGACGTAGAGGAAGAAGCAAAGGATGCCATAGAGCAGGCAGGTAAAGGAGGGGGCTTTATCCTATTCTCTGGGTGTGATTTACCGATAGCAACATCATTAGAGAATATTCAAGCCGTTTCAATTGCTGCAAAGAGATATGGGACCTATCCTCTGTGAAAGAAGAACAGAGAATGAGTAGAGAGAAGGTTAAAGTAACATTTATGCCCGATGACAAGAGCATATATGTGGGAAAAGGTATCTCAATACTTAAAGCAAGTGAGTTAGCGGGCATAACCATCAGCTCTCTCTGTGGCGGTAGAGGTCTATGCGGCAAATGTAAGGTTCAGGTATCTGGAGTTGATAAATCTCCGAGTGCAGCCGAGTTGAAACTGCTCTCTCAAGATGAAATTAAGATGGGAGTTAGGCTTGCTTGCAGCTTTCCGCTGGAAGAGGATACGGTGGTTGTAGTTCCCAACGAAAGCAGGGAGAAGAGAGTTTCCATATTACAGGAAGGATTAAAACTTGGCGAGTTTCATCTTCAGAGCGATTTATCTAAGGTATATATGGAGGTAGAGCAACCGACCTTATATAACCAATCTTCAGATTTAGAACGACTTGAGAGGGCTTTAAGAGAGAGGGGTTTTGCCCCTGTGGAGTTGAGTGGAAATTTAATACGAGAGCTTCCTGAAAAGATTCGTTCATCAGATTATTCACTGACGGCAGCTATAATCGGAAATAAGGTTATCTCGTTAGAGAAAGGGGATACTACACAAAAGGCATTTGGCGTGGCTATCGATATCGGCACAACCACTCTCGTCGGCTATCTGATGGATCTTAATAGCGGTAGGCAGATCTCCGTAGCTTCAAAGGTGAATCCACAGAGGGTCTATGGGAGCGATGTAATGTCTCGTGCCGCGCAAGTTAGCGAGAGACCTGAGTTGATCGAGACGATGCAAGCACTGGTGATGAGTGCTATAAATGAGATCATCGATCACCTAATCTCAGATTCGGGGGTGAAAGAAGATTATATCTATAAGATGACCATCGTTGGGAATACATGCATGCAACATCTCTTCCTTGGGGTAAGTCCAAAATACCTCGCTCTTGCCCCTTATTCACCGGTCTTTTCGCGTGCTATCAGAGTATCGGCAAAGGAATTGGGGTTGCATATAAATCCAGATGGCTATGTTCATCTATTGCCAAGCCTGGCTGGATTTGTTGGGGCAGATACGATGGGTATGATTTTGAGCACACTAATTCATAGGAGCGATAAGATAAAGTTGGCTATTGATCTGGGAACCAATGGAGAGATAGTGTTAGGCTCCAAAGATGGGCTAACGGCTTGTTCTGCTGCCGCAGGACCTGCATTTGAGGGAGAGCATATCCAGTGCGGGATGATTGCTGCCCCAGGGGCAATAGATCGGGTAATAATCCATGATGATGTATATATTCATACCATAGGAGACGCCCCAAGTATAGGAATTTGCGGGTCTGGTTTGATCGACGCCATAGCTGAGATGCGAAAAGCCGGAATCATTCATGAGCGCGGAAGACTGATCTGTGAAGATGAAACGAAGTTTGTTAAAAGGTTCAAAAGTGGCAAGGATGGCAATCAATTTGTCATTTCCTATGGGAGTGAGAAAAATAAAACTCCGCCGTGGTGATCACTCAAGCCGATGTAGAAGAGTTCCAGTTGGCAAAGGCCGCCATCTCTGCAGGAGTCCAGATCCTTATGGAGGAGATGGGAGTGGTGGCCGACGATATCTCACAGGTATTTATCGCCGGTGCCTTTGGAAACTATATCAGAAGAGAGAGTTTCTGCGATCTAGGAATAATACCTGAGATGGATATGGAACAGATTACACCTGTTGGGAATGCGGCGGGCGAGGGTGCAAAGATAGCTCTCGTATCGAGCAAGCGGTTAGAGGAGGCGAATAGCATTGCCAAAAAAGTCCGGTATATTGAGTTATCCGCTCACCCATCTTTTAGAAAAAGATTCATCCATTCGATGTTTTTTCTAAATCGGCGCTTTGAAGATCAGTTAGGAATAATGCGATGATGAAGGTGATGGTTGATTCCCGGATATGTGGATATACCACTGTTATTAGTGCCAAGAAAGAAGGAAAGGTGATTCATATTGAGATAGAAACTATCTGTCCAAAGCTCTCCGACTTTGATGATAATCTTGGTGACCTAACCATGGGAGATCTCTTATGCTATGACAATAAAATTCGTCGGATGGCTCATGAATGTAAGCTTTGTGCATCTTGTTTGGTGCCCTGTGGAGTTATTACCGCAGCACAGATAGAGGCAAAACTGATGGCAAAATCTCTAGCACTTAAAGAGAAAGAGGTCTGTATTAAATTTTTAGAATAGCCCTTAAAACATAGACATTCTATTTCCTAGTTTTATCCTCCATTCTATCTATCCGTATATATAAAATTCCTCTCTCACCAATTCAAGTGTTCGTCTCCAATTAACTGTCCAATTCGATTAGAATTTTCCCCTCTTTATAGTCTATTAAAATGGTAGAGTTATCTTTCATCTCGCCAGAGATGATCATCCTTGCGATCTTATTTTCAAGTTCGTTCTGTATCACTCTCTTTAGAGGTCTGGCACCATATACAGGATCATAGCCTTTATCCGCGAGATATTCCTTCGTGCGCTCGGTGAGTTCGAGTTTTATCTTTCTATCCTCCAATCTCTCCTTCAAATATCCCATCTGAATATCGACGATCTTCTTCAAATCTTCTCTCGTCAATTCATGGAATACCACGATCTCATCGACCCTGTTTAAGAATTCTGGTCTAAAATGTTCGCGAAGGGATTCTAACGTTCTCTTTCTCATCTCATCATACTCTCGATTGCCCGATATGTACGCGCTTCCCACATTCGAGGTCATGATGATCACAGTGTTCTTGAAATCCACCGTCCTTCCGTGTGAATCGGTCAATCTTCCATCATCCAGAATTTGGAGGAGAATGTTAAATACGTCGTGATGAGCCTTCTCTATCTCATCCAATAAGATAACGGAGTATGGTTTTCGTCTTACTGCTTCCGTAAGCTGTCCTCCTTCCTCATAACCAATGTATCCAGGAGGAGCACCGATCAATCTTGCCACCGTGTGCTTTTCCATGTACTCAGACATATCTATCCGGATCATGTTCTCTTCATCATCGAAGAGCGCCTCTGCAAGTGCACGAGCAAGCTCCGTCTTTCCAACGCCCGTTGGTCCCAAGAATATGAAGCTCCCTATCGGCCGATTTGGATCTTTTATTCCCGCACGAGACCTGATCACGGCATCTGCCACAGCTTTCACACCCTCATCCTGACCTATTACCCTCTCATGCAATTTTTCTTCCAAGCCCAGCAGTTTCTCCTTCTCTCCCTCCAACAGCTTGCTGAGGGGAATTCTCGACCATCTACTCACCACTTCTGCAATGTCTTCCTCATCTACCTCTTCTTTGAGGAGCATCTCGTCTTTATTCATTAATTTATCTTCTTCTTCCTTTAACTCCTTCTCTAAATCAAATAATTTTCCATATTTCAATTCTGCCGCTCTATCTAGATTATAATCCCTTTCAGCGCGTTCTATATCCTTTTTAGTATCTTCTATATCCTTCTTCAATGACCTTAACCTTGAAATATCCTTTTTTTCCTCTTTCCACCTTACTTCGAGCGAATTTAATTCTCCATTTAGATCTTCAAGCTCTTCCTCGATCTTTTTTAACCGCTCCTTCGATGCGGCATCTTTCTCCTTCTTTAGTGCCTCCCGCTCGATCTCGAGCTGCATCGCCTTCCTCTTCACCTCGTCGAGTTCGGTCGGCATGCTGTCTATCTCGGTTCTGATCTTAGCGGCCGCCTCATCAACAAGATCGATCGCCTTATCGGGTAGAAATCGATCGGATATGTATCTGTGACTTAGAACGGCGGCGCTCACCAATGCTGCATCTTTTATTCTCACACCGTGATGCACCTCATATCTCCCTTTTAATCCTCTCAATATGGAGATCGTATCCTCTACGGATGGTTCATCGACCAAAACGGGTTGGAACCTGCGTTCGAGTGCGGCGTCCTTCTCTATGTACTTCCTGTATTCATCCAACGTTGTCGCGCCGATGCAATGTAGTTCACCCCTCGCAAGCATCGGTTTGAAGAGATTACTTGCATCTATCGCTCCTTCTGCCGCGCCCGCTCCTACAACGGTGTGCATCTCATCGATGAACAAAATTACATCTCCAGAACTCTTTATCTCTTTCAAGACGGCTTTCAAACGGTCTTCAAACTCTCCCCTATATTTTGCTCCCGCGATCAACGCGCCCATATCGAGTGCAACGATCCTCTTATCCTTCAACCCTTCTGGAACATCCCCATTTATGATCCTCTGAGCTAACCCCTCTACGATAGCCGTTTTTCCTACCCCTGCTTCTCCTATGAGTGCAGGATTATTCTTCCTCCTCCTCGAGAGGATCTGGATGACCCGTCTTATCTCCTCATCTCTTCCTATCACCGGATCGAGCTCTCCCTCCCCCGCCAACTTCGTGATATCCCTTCCATATTTCTCCAAAGATTCATACGTCTCCTCGGGATTTTGGGAAGTGACCCGTTGATTTCCCCTTATGTCAAACAGAGCCTGCATTATTCTCTCTTTTGTCACTCTATGTCTCTCAAGGATTCTTCCACATGCACCAGCATCATCAGCCATCACAATCAAGAGATGCTCAACGCTCACATACTCATCTTTGACTCTTTTAGCCTCCTTTTCAGCCGACTCTAAGAGGCTACTTATCCTTTGAGTGATGTATATCTGTCCTCCAGCTCCAGAAACTCTTGGTAAAGAGGAGAGAGCCTTCTCCACTTCTCCTCTTATATCTTCTAAACTTACCTCCATCCGCTCCATAATCCTTGGAATCAGTCCATCTCTCTCTTCTAAAAGAGCGAGTAATAGATGCTCAACATCCATCTGTTGATGATTATACCTTGCAGCAATCGACTGTGCGCTCTGCAATGCCTCCTGTGCCTTTTGTGTGAAATGTTCTATATTCATACTAATCACCTCATCTTCCTAAGACGGGACACCTCTTTCTTCAACTCATCTATCTCATCTAAGAGGTCGAGTATTATTCCTGCGGAGATCAGATTAACCCCTAAATCCCTCCTCAATCTTTGTATAATTCTTATTTCATCAACTGCACTTTCTCTAAACAAATAACCCTTTTTCCCATATTTTATGGGTGAGATCAGATCCAGTACTACGTAATGTTCTATAACCTCCGGGTGTAATTCACATCTGAAAGAGAGTTCTTGCATCGAAATAAGACGCTCTCCTTCCCATTCAACCTTTAAAATTGGATAAGACGACCTCTTTCTGATGAACATTTAACTCCCCCCGAATAGATTTCTCCTCGGATCTTCCTTACATACTTTAGAGAGCTCCTCGAACAAGCGTTTCTCCTCTTCATCTACTCTGTCTGGAACGACGACCTTCAATTTAACGTACTGATCGCCTTTTCCTCCACTTTTTTTTGGTAATCCCTCTCCTCTAAGACGAAATTTTTTCCCGGACTGGCTTTCTGCTGGTATCTTCATCTTCACCGTACGATCCAATGTTGGGACGTCTATACTAGCACCCATGATCGCTTCCCATGGCATGACAGGGACTTCAACGATCAGATCATCTCCGGATACCTCAAAGATGCGGTGTGGTAGAATTCTTACCTTAAGATATAGATCACCCGGAGGTCCGCCGTTTATCCCATGATCCCCCTGAGCACTCAAACGCATCTTCGTGCCATCGCGCACGCCGGAGGGTATCGTCACATCGAGTTGCCTTATATGGTTTCTTCCTATCGATATACTCCTCATTCCCCCGTGATATGCCTCCTCGAGCGTGAGATCAATAAAAGCCTCTATATCTTGACCCTTTCTCGCCCATCTTCTCGTGGTTCCTGTCCTTTTGAATCCTGTCTTTCTCCCCCCAAAGATCGTCTCAAAAAAGTCACTGAATCCACCAAACTTCTCAAAATCATCCATATTCACGTATTCAAAATGTACGCCTCCATATCCGGGTGGGGGTGTAAAGTCCATTCCTGCCTTCCAATTAGCACCCAAACGATCATATTTCTCTCTTTTCTCTTTATCGCTTAGAACTTCATAAGCCTCATTTATCTCTTTGAACTTCTCTTCTGCCGCCTTTTTATCCTCGTCGGTGTGAAGGTCCGGGTGGTATCTTTTAGCCAACTTCTTGAAAGATGATTTGATCTCCTTATCTGTTGCGTTCCGATCTACCCTCAGCGTCTCATAATAATCTTTAAATTTGACTGACATGCTACCCCTATCTAATCGTTCCTCGCTACTTGAACCTTTGCTACTCTCAAAACTTCGTCTCCGATCTTATATCCCTTCTGCATTTCGGCGGTGATCGTTCCAGATGGGTATTTATCGGTTGATATGGCTAAAATAGCCTCATGAAGTTCTGGATTAAATTTTTCTCCTACGCTTTCGTATGGAGTTACCCCATGTCGCTCTAAAATCCTTAAAAGCTGATTATAGATCAATTGAACTCCCTCTTCTATATTTTCTCCCTCTGAAGACTCTGAAGATGAAGATAACGCCCTCTCAAAGTTATCTATAGCCTCCAAAAGCTCAAGAAGGATTGCACGTTCTCGCTCTGCATTCACGCGCTCCTTATCCCTCTCGACCCGTTTTCGATAGTTATCGAAGTCTGCCAGCGTACGGAGATACAGCTCCTCCTTCTTGGATAACTCCTCCGTAAGCTCTTCTATCTTATCTTTCTCCTCCACTTATTTATCCTCAAATTCTGCATCGACAACATCGTCGTCTCCGCCGCCCAAAGGCGTTTCAGATCCTCCGGCAGTCTGTTCCTTTCTGTAAGCCGCTTCGGATAGAGAATAGGAAGCCTGCTGAAGATCAGAAGATAGCGTTCTTATCCTCCCAATATCAGTATTCTCTTTTAAAGCTTGACGTAGATCTGTGACGAGTTGATCTATTCTTGCCTTTTCATGCACCGGTATCGACGATCCAAACTGCGAAAGTTGTTTTTCAACCTGATATGCAAGACTGTCGGCATTATTTCTTACTTCAGCCTCTTCTCTCCTTTTTTTATCCTCTGCTGAATGTGTCTTTGCTTCATCCATCATCCGATCGAGCTCTTCCTTGGATAAGTTTGAGGACCCTGATATCGTTATCTTCTGCTCTTTACCGGTTGCCTTATCCTTTGCACTTACGTTCAATATTCCATTTGCATCTATATCGAAGGTCACCTCAATCTGGGGTGTACCTCTCAATGCGGGTGGAATCCCATCAAGACGGAATTTTCCAAGTGAACGGTTGTCTCGTGCCATCTCTCGCTCTCCTTGAAGAACGTTGACGTCCACTGCGGTCTGGCTATCCTCTGCAGTCGAGAATATCTCGCTTCTGCGTACTGGAATCGTCGTGTTTCTCTCGACAAGCTTCGTCGTAACTCCACCGAGCGTCTCGATGCCGAGGGATAGCGGCGTAACATCTAAAAGCACCACATCTTCAACCTCTCCAGCAAGAATACCTGCCTGTATTGCCGCCCCAACAGCCACAACTTCATCTGGGTTTATTCCCTGATTTGGCTCTTTTCCACCCATTAATCTGCGTACCATATCCTGTACTGCTGGCATTCTTGTAGAACCGCCAACAAGGATAATTTCATCGATATCCTTTTCAGTGAGTTTTGCGTCAGATAAAGCCTGTTTTACTGGT